>JBEBUO010000190.1:0-4958 GCA_040393285.1 Taibaiella helva
GTGGCTCGTACTTTCAATAACGCAAATTAGTCAACTTAGGGCTAGAATCATATCAAAATAAAACAACTCAGTGTTTTCCTGTCTTTTTTACCCTTTTGGGAAAATTATCTTTGTTATTCCGGTAATACATCAATTCAAACTATTAAAGATGCCCGCCGGGAAACCCTCCTTAATACACTTAAAATATCAAGCAACATGAGCAAAAATGTATTTTTTATTGTCGCGGTTCTTGTCTGTTCTGCCTTTCAATTATGTGGGAATGGTCTGATATCGAAAAAACTTTCGTTTACAGAAAACAAGGGGCAAATCACCGATCAATATGGACAAGATAGGCCAGATATACAATTTAAAGTAGAAAGTCCGGGTCTGGTCATATTTGTGAGTAACACAGGTTTACATTATCAATGGAATGAAGCAAAGCAAACCAATAAAAACCTGTCGGAAACGCACCATTTAGACATGCCCGAGCTACAGGTAAACAGCTACCGGATGGAAGTGAAGCTACTAGGAGCAGACCCCCATGCAACGGTAATAAAAGAGCAACAACAAGCGGAGGTAGAACGCTATTATACCACTCACGTTGATGCGGCCAATAACCTGGTGCATGCTTACCATAAAGTAACTTACAAGAATGTATATCCCAATATCGACTGGGTACTTTATATTGAAGAAGGACATGTAGCTGCTTCAACTTTGAAGTATGATTTTGTGGTACATCCGGGCGGAAAGGTGAGTGACATAAAATTACAGTTTAATGGCGCCTCGGAGCTGGCTATTAAAGAGGATGGGAGCCTTCAGGCCATTACGCCTATGGGAGAGATCCGGGAAAAGGCGCCTTATTCCTATATGACAGCCGCTACCTTAGGAGCGGGCGCAGAGGTGACTTCGCACTTTCAACTAAATGACAATATACTGAGCTTCAAAACAGACGCACATGAGGGCACCTTAATAATTGACCCGGAGCTGGAGTGGGCTACCTATTACGGGGGAGGTTACTGGGATATAGGCACTTGCGCTCTTGTGGATAGCCAGGGTAACGTGTATATGACCGGAGCTGTCACTTCTACTACCAATATAGCTACAGTAGGCGCCTACCAGACATCGTGGACTTACGGTGGAGTTTTTGCCGCAGATGGATTTATAGCAAAATTCAGTCCTACAGGCGTACGTATATGGGCTACCTACTATGGCGGGAACGGTGCAGATATTGCTTATGGTGCAGCCTTAGACGTAGCCGGAAATATTTACTTAAGCGGACAGACAGGAAGTTCGGACGTCATGGCTAGCCCCGGAAGCTTTCAGTCAACAATAGGTGGCATGAATGATGCTTTTGTGGTAAAATTCGACTCATCAGGACAGCGCGTATGGGGTACCTATTACGGAGGACCGGGAAATGATCAGGGTGGGTTCATAGCAACAGATACTGCTTGTAACATTTATATGGTGGGCTATACCAAAAGCACAACCGGCATCGCTACTTCCGGGAGTTTCAAGACCGCATTGGATGGAACCGCTGAGGATGCCTTTCTTGTGAAATTTGACTCATCAGGTCAGCGTCAATGGGGCACTTATTTCGGAGGGCCCGCCGCTGATTATGCCAATAGCGTAGCCTGTGATGCTTCCGGAAGTATATACATCAGTGGTTACACCAAAAGCACCTCAGGTATTGCCACATCCAATAGTCACCAGAGTAGTCACTCGGGTGGAGCCAATGATTTATATTTGGCTAAATTCAGTGCTTCCGGCACGCAGGAGTGGGCTACATATTATGGCGGCCCCGGAGATGATTATGCTTCAAGTGTATCAAGTATGACTACGGATGCAGCGGACAATGTGTACCTGGCCGGAAGAACCACGAGTGAAACAGGCATTGCCACCGCAGGAAGCCAGCAAAGCACCTTTGGAGGCGATCTGGATGCTTGCCTCGTCAAATTCAATGCTGCAGGCGAGCAACAATGGGGTACTTACTATGGAGGATCGGCACAAGAAGTACCAGGCAATATGGTAGTTGACGCGCAAGGCAATATTTTTTGGACCGGGCTTACCAAAAGTGTCGATAATATAGCCAGCCCCGGAAGTATACAACCGGCTTTTGGCGGCGGGGCCAATGCCGATGCCTTTTTGGTAAAACTGAACCAGGACGGCCAACGGCTATGGGGCAGCTATTTTGGCGGCACGGCAACAGATGAGGGCATAGGAACAACGGTAGACAAGTTCGGTAATATCTACCTCACCGGATCTACTGGAGGAGATTTCCCGGTTACAGAAGACAGCCATCAGGACACTATTTTTGCTATGGTGAGCAATGCCTACCTGGTCAAATTATGTGGCGCTGCACTAGCCCCAGGATCCATTATTAATGGGCATGACAGCCTCTGCGCCAGCGTGATTGAGGTTTACTCCATAGCAGCAACAGAAGAAGAAAACATAAGCTATATCTGGACCTTACCCGACGGATGGTCAGGATCCAGCGATTCCTCCAGCATTACTATACTCAGCGGCAACACAGGTGGCACTTTATCTGTTCAAATAGTAAAATGTAGTGATACCAGCCACATCATTACTAAAGAGGTTGGTGTATTTAATCCGCTGGAAGCCATTATTACTATTGACGTTTTTACACTAAAGACACTATATACCCACGAAAGCTATCAATGGTTCCTTAACGACGTACCGATACCGGGGGCTACAGATAGTACATATACCGTACAGGAAAATGGGGATTACACGGTAGTCACTACCGATGTAAACGGTTGTGTAGATACTTCTGCCACCTATAGCGTGACCAATTACACAGGCATTAATGACCAACATACACTTGGCCCTCAGGTAACTATCTATCCTAACCCTACGCAGAACATGCTTTATATCAACAGCCCTGAGCCTGTATCCATCACCCTGAGCAGTATAGAGGGACGTGCCTTGATTTATAGCGAAGCGGCAAAGGAAGTCTCCCTGGAAGCCCTTTCAGAGGGAATTTACCTGCTGCGCATTACCGATAAAAACGGTCTCCTGATCAAAACGGAGAAAGTAATAAAGCAATAAAATAACCTCTAAAGAGGCTGACTTGCAGGCACAGGTGATATACCTGTGCCTGCAAGTCTTGACACACCATCCATGTTAAGGAAGGTGCTACCGCACAGCATCATTATCCCAATCCGGAATAAAACTATTGCTCTTTAATGAACGCCTGCATCTGCCTGCTATTTGTCAATGCGGCACTTCCCCATGTATTATTGAAATAAATAAATGCTTCATCTACATCGCTCTCTATCGCATTGAGTACGCGGCGCAAGTCTGCCGCCTCATACAAAGATTTATACAAAACCGGCTTTCCATGAAAACGGTAATACAGCGTGTGGCTATTAACCACAACAGCTTCCGGTAAATTGCCTGTATAGCTTTGACCGCAGAAAATAATCTTCTCTTGCCTAAAAGTATCAAATACCTGCTGCCGCCACCAGCTCTCATGCCTGAATTCTACTACATTCTTAAATTGAGTATCCAGTTGCGTGCTAATCAGCTGTAATCGTTCCGGGGTAAAGGAAAATGACGGTGGCATCTGGAACAAAACACAACCTAATTTTTCTTTTAAACCAGTTGCTAGCAGATTATAAAAAGCTTGGATCTCCCCTTTATCAATATAAAAACGCTTTAAATGGGTAATGATGCGCGGTGCCTTTACAGAAAAGATAAAATCCGCCGGGCTTTCCTCATACCACCGCTGCAAAGAAGCTACAGAAGGCATTCTATAAAAAGTGGCGTTAATCTCAATTGTATTAAAGCGCGCACAATAAAACCTGAACCAGTCTTTGGGTCCCAACGTTTCGGGATAGAAGACACCTTTCCACTCCTTGTAGTAATATCCAGAGCATCCAATGTAATAGATCATAATCAAACGGCTTAGGCCCTACGCGAAGATATCCGCCGGGAAGTAAACATTTAAAGCACTTTTGGAGGAAGGCATAAAGAAAGGCACTACTTATTTGACCCCTTCGCGCGCTCCACCTTATTCAGCGTTTCTACGGCGCCATGTTCTACCTCTTCTTCTATCAATTTAATCGCCACCGCATACTTATCGGGGTAAATTTTGTATCCGAATTTCACGGCCCAGGCTTTTGTAAATTCTGCACCAAAATAAAGGATAAGAGAAGAGTAGTAGATCCAAACCAGTATAATAATAATTGCGGCAGAGGCGCCGAAAGTATCATCAAAATTAGAAAAACCGATGTAAAAAGATATCAAATACTTTCCTATCACAAACAGGACGGCAGTAACAATGGCTCCGACCACCACATCTTTCAACCTGATTTTAGCGTCGGGCAATACTTTAAAGATATATCCGAATAACACGGAAAGTATCAATAGGGTCACAACAAAATTAAGCAGATCGAACAGTATCTTTAATCCGCCCTGAAAATACTGCTGAAAATAATCTCCCGCATAAACTAACACGGTATTAAAGGATAAAGAAACAATCAACAGGAAACCGATACTCAAAACCAGGGAGAATGACAGCAGCCGGTTAATCACCAACTTAACAAGACCACTTTTAGGTTTGGGTTTGATACCCCAGATCGTATTTAGTGCACTCTGTATCTGGGCAAATACAGTAGACGCCCCAAAAAGCAATGTCACACCTCCAGCCACCATTGCCCATGTACTCTTGCCCGAAAGCGAAGCGCTTTTGACCAGGTTCTGTATTTGTAGCGCAGCATCGGCTCCCATTACACCTTGTAGCGAACCGTAGATATTGCCTTCCACAGCATCTGCTCCATAAATAAAGCTGATGATCGAAATAAGTACCACCATCAAAGGCGCTATGGAAAAAATTGTGGCGTAAGACAAGGCGCCGCATAAACCCATTACATTGTCGTCCATAAATCCTTTAAAGGATTCTTTCAAGACAATCGTAATGTGCTTGAAACTGAATTTTCGCATGACTATAGTTTAAACGG
>JBEBUO010000191.1:0-4947 GCA_040393285.1 Taibaiella helva
TTCAAAACCGTGCTTTTGCTCTATTCGCTTAATTGTACGCTGATAGCGGTAGCTATTGCCTTAACCTGCCGTTATCTCTTTAAAGACCTGCAAAGCACCTGGGCAACGCTACTGTTTTACGTACTTATGGCGGCTAATGTATTCTTCTATCCTGTTACTGAATTTTTATACGGGCTGCTTTTTCTTCTTCTTTACCACGCCCTTTGCCTTGCGTATCAAAGCAGAAAGCGGGTCACAACCGCCATATTTTACCCCACTGCCCTTTGCTTATTGCCCATCCTGTTATTTGCCCATCCCATGATGACGCCCGTATTCTTCACCTGGCTCGCAAGCCTTGTCATCGTATTCGGGCTGCGGGATAAGCGCTTTATAGGTATTCAATTCCTCCTGGCAGTAATCGTACTGGGCCTCAAACGCCTGTTTTTCCATGCACCTTTTGACCAAGACAGAGCAAGCGGTCTGGAGCATTTTAATCTAGGTATTGATCAATATTTCTCCGGAAGGTTTGCAGAAACGTTTACCCCTCAGTTTCGTCAGTATTACTGGCTGCTGGCCGCGTTGATCCTATTGACCGTCGTTCTGTTTTGCCTGAAGAAAAGATGGTTGCCGGCTGTTCTTGTCCTGCTGGTTTCGGCATTTTACTGGGTTTTGGTTGCGGTAACATTCAGGGATGATATTTATGACTATTACTTTGAGCATTTGTTGCAACCCCTTCCTTTTTTCCTGGCCCTGTTTTTCGTTACCGCTTTGTTTTCTGTGATAACCAACAAGCGGCTCCTCTACGGCCTGTTAGGTCTAACTGCATTTCTTTCCTTAAGTCACATTTATCAGAACAAGACCGAGTATAGTGCAAGGCTGCAATGGTATCAAAACTACCTGAACCTGATGCAGGAAATGGATATAGAAAAGGCAACGCTATCGCGCCATTACGTCAGCCACATGGATCCTAAAACCTATTGGACAGCAGGTATAGAGAGCCTGTTGTTGTCAGCCTATAACGGTGGACAATCTACCCTATTCCTGGCCTGGAATTTCGAACAAGCTTATGTGCAGGAGGCCTTACCCCGAAAGAATATTCTTGTCCTGGACGGTTATGATATTCCCTTTTCTGAATTTAACCCCGAATACTTTCAGATGGATACCTCAAGGGGGTATACCATTCTGGATTCAGTCGTAGCTCCGGAACGTCTGGAGCAATTAAGGATAGTGAAGCCTTAAACCCCGCGCTGTGTTGCAAAGCTATAGGAGCTAGTAGGCACCTCCATCCTATTGGGTTTCTTTATCGTATTGTAGCCCGGCTTCTTAACCCTGTTGAAGAATGAGGCCATGGTATACTTCCCTATATGGCGAAAAAAAGCGGTGCATCATTGCTAACCCACCGCATTATTCCTTTTTTCTGTTTTACCAGCTACCGCTGGCGCCACCACCGCCGAAGCTACCGCCGCCAAAACCGCCGAATCCGCCACCACCGCCAAAGCCACCGCCGCCACTACCGAATCCGCCACCGCCCCGGCCACCACCGAGCAGACTGCCCAGGATAGCACCCGTGAGTATATCACTACCCCTACGGCTCATATATGTACCGTCTCCGGCACGTCGGCCGCCGCCGGGACCGCCACCACCGCCTTTCGATGCAGCAATGATGACAAAAATGATAATCGCCATCACTATCAGGACACCAATCAGACCTGGGCCTTCGGCACTTTCCTTAGCAGGGTCGGCTTTGTATTCGCCACGCGTAGCTTTTACCACTGCATCTGCCGCCTTGCGAAAACCATTAAAATAATGACCGGACTTGAATTCGGGTACCATTTCATTGCGGATAATCCGGCCACACATGGCATCCGTAAGTGCGCCCTCCAATCCGTATCCGGGTGAAATATTGATCTTCCGGTCTTCGGCAGAGGCAAAAATGACCACGCCATTATCCTTCCCTTTCCGTCCTACGCCCCATTTGTTTCCCAACTCCGTAGCATACTGGGCTACTTCATAATCACCCAGGTTCTTGATGGTAATAATCGTGATCTGTGTCGAACTTTCTTTATCGTATTGCACCAGCATCCGTTCCAGTTCGTCTTGCTGTGCCGGTGTCATCATATCGGCCAGGTCGTTTACCAGACGGGGAGGCTCCGGCTTAGGCGGAAAATCCTTATCCGGATAAGCGATAGCCGCCAGGCTAAGCAAGCTAAACAGTAAACTAAGGCTAAATATCCGCTTCAATCTATACATGTATCCGTTTCACACCCCCCTTTTCGGGAAGCACCGTATTTTATTTATTAATGCCCAAAAACAATATCATCGGGTAATTCATTCTTATCTATTTGTGCATCGAAAGGAAAATGTTGATGCAAGGCGATGCCTATATCACGTACAGCAGCAGCAATACCTGTGGCTATCTGCCCTTGCTGAAAATGACGCCGCATCAGCTCCACCTCTTTGATCCAGTAGCGGTCTATATTCGTCTTTTTAAAGATGCCTTCATCGCCGAAGAGCGCCATCTGATGATCATTAATCGCCACGTATACCAATACGGCATTCCGCGCTTTCGTGGCCTCCATCTTTAAGTTGAAGAATACCTCGCGCGCACGGTCCATGCTGTCCACATAACCGCAATGCGACTCCACAAACACCCTGATCTCGCCGGAAGTACGGCGTTCAGCCTCCTGAATGGCAGCAAGAACGAGCTCCTGTTCCTGCTCGTTAAGGAGGCTGCGCTTTTTCTTTTTGAACCAACCGAACATGGATGATAATTGTTTAAATAACGAATAGGGTTCCTTACACCGAGCCGTTACCGGCCATTAAACAAAAAAGCGGTTTGACCCGCCTTTTTTGCTTTTTCCAACTTAAAATTTTACTTCGGGATTCCTTTCTGCTCCGGCTTCTGCTTTAAACATGCCTTTCTGTGTAAAGCCAAGCATGCCTGCCAGGAGGTTGTTGGGAAACGTACGCACTTTTACATTGTATTGTTGCACCGATTCGTTAAAGCCTTTACGCGCTACAGTAATACGGTTATTGGTTCCGGTCAGTTCATCCTGTAAGGCCAGGAAGTTTTGATTAGCTTTTAGTTCCGGGTAGTTTTCCGCAACCACCATCAGGCGGCCTAATGCTTGTGTTAACTGGCCTTGATTAGCCTGGAACTGCTCGATCTGCTCAGGAGACAAGTCTCCGGCATTGACATTCATTTGCGTGGCTTTAGCTCTGGCTTCTATCACAGCTGTAAAAGTAGCCTGCTCATGCTTGGCGTATCCCTTTACAGTTTCCACCAGATTGGGTATCAAATCGCTCCTGCGTTGATACTGGTTCTCTACTTCACCCCATTTTGCTTTTACGTCTTCATCCAGGGTCACCAGACTCTTTTGCAGGTTACATGCCTGGCAGCCTCCTAAGACCACAACACCTAAAATTACCAGTAATACGATTAGTCCTTTTTTCATATTTGTCTTTTTTGTGTAAAAATTATAGCTTCAAAAATAAAAGAAATAGTGCAATATCCCGGCTATTTCGGTGAATTTTCGGGCAATGCCTGCCTTATTAGTGCTTAGTTACGGCTATCCACCCCCCAATAAAGCTTTTTCCGGATTGTTTTTAGGAAATTATGTTCATCCAGCCGCACCAGCGATATGTGGAAGTTTTCTTTCTTGACCGCCAGCTGGATATCTTTATCAATCGTCTCCATGCGGGAGTCCAGGGTACACAGGAAATAGTCTGTACGGCCTTCCACCTCAAAAGAAATGACATTATCATCCGGCACGATAATAGGCCTTATATTTAAATTGTGAGGAGCTACGGCCGTAATGACAAAACTGGATGCCTGAGGAAATACCACAGGGCCGCTACAGCTAAGCGAATACCCGGTACTGCCTGTGGGCGTGGAGACAATAAGGCCGTCGGCCCAATAGGTATTCAGAAATTCCCCGTTTAAAAAAGTATGGATTTTAATCATCTGGGAGGAATCCTTCCGGTGCAGGGTAAACTCATTAAGGCCAAACGGACTGTTACCAAATAAAGGCACACTGGCATCCAGGTGAATCAGGCTGCGTTTGTCTATCGTATAGCTTCCCCTTACCAGCGCCTGGATGGCAATATCCACCTCATTTTGCGGCACATCGGCCAAAAAGCCCAAACGGCCCAGATTAATGCCCAGTATGGGAATACCGGTATCGCCAATAAAACATACCGCGTCCAGCATGGTACCATCACCACCTAGACTGATCATGAAACTTGTAAGCCGATTGAGGTCCTCATAACCCGTAAATAATTGCGGCGGCCGATCAAAATTGATATGCGGCTGCATTCTTTCGTAAAAATCTTTATAGATGACGATGTCCAGATTGTTTTCCCGCAGCACTTGCAGCAGGTGCTGTAGCACCGGAATATCGCTTTCTTCAAACACCCGGTTGTAAAGGGCTATAAGCATTCATTGACAATTTTAGCGCACAAAACGTGAGTTATTTACTCTCCGCTTCTATGTAAATATAGGGATTTTTCGCCAAGGTGATTGACGGTATATTCAATCCTGATTTTAATATCATAAAGGGTAATGATGTCTATCCCTACCCCTCCTGAGTACAATAGTTTGTTGGATAAATAATCATGCACCACTTCCGGCTCCGGGTTGTATCCTGCTCCTACATCACCATACACCTTTCCATATACCCTGATGGGTATGACCTGAAAGAAGCGGATAGGTAGGTGTATTTTCATATCCAGCAATGCATACTTCCAGCTACCACGCGCCAATACAAACGAAGTGCCATCCAACACATAATATTCGTAACCGCGTATATAATCAAAATCATACCCCAGGTTCTGCCTGAAGATATAGGGCTGCCTTTGCGGCATAGAGGTTCTTGCGCGCAGTACCAGGCTGCCATACCATTTCTTCCAGGGGTTGAAATAATGATCGTAGTGCAGGTTGACGCTGGTTTGCCAATAGGTACCGGACAA
>JBEBUO010000192.1:0-4947 GCA_040393285.1 Taibaiella helva
CGTGGGCGCGAAGCTACAGAAAAGGCCTACCGGCATTTGGGCAAAGACAAGGGCCCGCAAGGTACTTTGATGGATCTGTTTTAGTGGCAGGCTAAGGCCGCTTTATACGCGATTCCACTTCAAATTCCGTGGAGATGCGTCGCTCATTGGCATATAGTTTATTGAGCTGTTGTAACAGCTTTTGTTCCCATTCTTTCTGTTTATCCGTCAGCTTCATGTGGTTTGTTTCCGCATCATAAAGTTCATCCATGAGTTTGTTAGATGCGATGGCGGCTTTATAGATACTATCCAGTTCTTTTTTGAAATTTTTGCTAAATGGATACGATTTAAGTTGTTCCTCCAATTGCTTGAAATGAATAAGGGAAATCAGCTGATGGCCTTTCTCATGGTTAAGAAGCAGGGTATGTATCTCCTTGCTATACTTTTGTAAAAACGCTTCTTTAACCCAGCTTTTCTCTTTATCTACATACTGGCGTACCGTGGTTTTGACCACAATGCCTTCCCGGTTTTCCTTTACTTTATACCGGTAGTCGATCTGCGTGTAAATTTTAGCATCATAGGGGTGGTTCCTGAATCCAGGCTTTTTGGTAAAGTCTTTCCAGCTAAGCGACACGTCATTCAAGGTGAATTGCTGTGCGCTGGCAAGGCTTGAAGTCAACAATACTATTAATATGCCAATCAATTTTTGCATCATAAGGTTTTAAGGTAATCCATGATTTGAGCACCACTCATGGTTTCATCAGGCCGATAAAGTAATTATTCGTGCCAGGCTGGTAGATATCGGTATGGGTTCCGGTAACTGTGCACCGGAAAGGACTGATAAAGGTGCCATGCGCACTACAAGGATTATCTTGCTCCCAAACTGCATTTTTCTGAGGCTGAATATCGGATACGATAAAGCTGTCGCCCGTGCCCGGCAATAGAATTGTGTAAGAAGTACTTAATTCACTAAAACTATAAAACCCGTAACAGTGATTATTGCTGTCAATATCTCGATAAGCGGTGTCGCTCAGCCATACGGGCATGTGATAGGAAGTATCCGTAGCGATTAGCCTTAAGGCGCCGTTTTCCTGTGTATAGGTCTTAAGCACCAAGGTATCCAAATCTTCCGGAAGAAAACCTACGAAACTGATATTAACCGGGAGGCAATAATATCCATGTTCACAACGATACTGCTTTTTACAGCCTGAAATCAGCATGAGTAAGCCAATAAGCATCGCTAAAAAGAATACTAAATGTTTCATGTAGTATATTAGGGTATTTCCAAAGATAAATAATTATAACACAAATCAAATCTGGAATCGTCAACTGCTATACACAAGGTAATTTTCTGAAATGCCCTTAATAATGGCGAAATGCGGTATACTAAATGCCAGCCATTTATGCTCTGTTCATTGGTGCAAGTGTGCGATGGGTAATTGCAATGCGCATTATTCGTCCGCGATAAACGATTTTTCTCCAGTTTTTTTAAAGAAGGCAAGTGTTGAAAAAAATATTTTAATTTCGTCAATAAGTTAAGTAGCTGACAACAGACATCCATACTTTCACCCCCAAACATCTAACCACAGAACATGAATCCCGATATTCAAACATATAACGACAAGCAAACATCAACAGACAAAGAAATATGCGACTTGCTTGCCGGGACAATTGATAATGAATTGGCCAAAGCGGAAAACAAAATCTGGCATGCGCACCCTGTCTGGTTTTTAAAGGAAAATCCAATAGTCGGCTATAGCAAACAGAAAAACGGCATACGACTTATGTTTTGGAGTGGTGCTGACTTTGAAGAAGAAAATTTAAACGTCTTGGGCCCCAAATTTAAAGATGCTTCTATTTTCTACGATAGTGTTTCAGCAATCGATATTAAGGACGTAAAACGTTGGCTTAAAAAAGCAGAAAAAATACAATGGGATTACAAAAACATCGTGAAACGAAAGGGTAAGTTAGAACGGTTAACATGATTTACCGTCAGCAACAAGTAAATCACCATTTAAGCGGACGCGCCGCCCGGATGAGTTTGGCGCTTGATACCAATGCTGATGCAAAGAGGAGAAAGTGTACCAAACATGCGAACCCATTTTCAAGTCTGAAAATTTGATTTATTTACCAATTTTTGGTAACTTTAAAGAAAGTTTAAAGAATGAAGAATACATCAGTATCACTTGGTGATTATTTTGATCAATTCGTAAGCAGTCAAGTTTCTGCAGGACGATATAAAAATGTTAGCGAAGTTATTCGTGCGGGGCTTCGACTCTTAGAAAATGAAGAAGGTAAAATAATGGCTTTAAAAAATGCCATTCAACAAGGACTAAATAGTCCAAGAGTTGAAAGTTTTGACTTTGATGAACATTTAGACAAGTTGAAATCTGAAACAGGAAGAAATGGCTAAAGTCATCTTGAGGCAGGGGGCAATAGACGACCTAACCGACAGTTGGAATTATACAAAACAAGAATGGTCAGAAAGTCAGGCTGAGCGATATTATGAAGTTATCAAACTCGCCTGTAAAGAGATTGGGAGAAAACCGAACATTGGGAAAGTCTACACCGAAATAAGTAAAAATCTGCTGGGATTCAAATCGGGAAGACATGTCATATTTTATCATTTAATTTCTGCAGATGAAATAGAAGTGATCAGAATACTGCACGAGCGTATGGACCTGAAAAGCAGGGTATACGAATAGAAGACTACCACAAAGGATTTAACGAGAGCGGTATGAAATATAGAGCGCATACGTCTTGCCTTGTTCCTAAACGGAATGGTTGCTTTTATTATGCAGGTCGAACAGGCATATGACATTTTTTTCGGCTGATATCCTAAAAGGGTTGAGCTGGCTTTTTTATAACAATTCAGATCAGCACAATAAAACACCCCGACAAGCATTAGGCCTGTCGGGGTGTTTATCATGACGCAAGAAATGCGTTTATTTTATACTGTTCTGTTGGGGTCAAATGCTTCCAGCTCGTTAGCAACAGCAGTAAGGAAGCTGGCACCCAATGAGCCATCTACGACCCTGTGGTCGTAGCTCAGGGAGAGGTACATCATGTGTCGGATGGCAATTACATCACCGTCTTCAGTTTCCAATACCATAGGCCGCTTTTTGATACTGCCCACTGCCAGTATAGCTACCTGCGGCTGGTTGATGATGGGGGTACCCATCAGGCTGCCAAAGGTGCCCACATTGGTCAGGGTAAAGGTACCGCCCTGTGTGTCGTCTACCTTCAGTTTGTTATTACGGGCCGCATTAGCCAGGCCGTTTACATCCTTGGTAAGACCCAGCAGGTTTTTCGTATCTGCATGCTTGATGACCGGTACAATCAGGTTGCCGCTAGGTAGTGCAGTGGCCATACCGATATTGATATCTTTTTTGACAATAATCTTGTCGCCATCCACGCTCACATTGATCATGGGGAACTGCTTGATGCAATTCACGATGGCTTCAACAAATATGGGGGTGTAGGTAATCTTTTCACCGTATTTGGCTTCGAATGGTTTCTTTTGCTTATCACGCCATTTAACCACATTGGTTACATCGCACTCGGTAAAGCTGGTGACGTGCGGTGAGGTGGCCTTGCTGCGTACCATATGATCTGCAATCATCTTGCGCATGCGGTCCATCTCTACAATTTCCACATTACCGCCAGGCTGGGCTACAGGTTGTGGCTGGTGTACCACAGCTTGTGCGGCCGGTGCCTGGGTAGCAGCCGGACTTGGCGCGGCAGCAGGCGCACTGCCTCTGTTGGCTACGTAGCTGAGGATGTCTTTCTTGGTTACCCTTCCTTCATTTCCGGTGCCCGGAATACTTTCCAGTTCGGCCATGCCAATACCTTCTTTGGCGGCTATATTCAGTACTAAAGGAGAGTAGAAGCGATTACCAGAAGCTACACTGGCAGGAGCCGGCTGTGCAGGAGCCTCAGGCTGTGCTTGCGCAGCTGGTGCCGGTGTGGCTGCCGGCTGTGGCGCAGCAGCAGGCGCGGAGGCTGTAGCAGCCCCGCCGTCCTCAATACGCGCAATCACCGTGCCCACGGGTACGACATCATTCTCCTTAAATAAAATCTCGGTTATGGTACCAGCAGCAGTAGAGGGTACTTCACTATCCACCTTGTCGGTAGCGATCTCCAAAACAGTCTCGTCCATTTTTACAGCATCACCCGGTTGCTTATGCCATTTAAGCACGGTAGCCTCCATAATACTCTCACCCATCTTGGGCATTACTAAATCTACTATTGCCATAAAGATATTTTTCTAATAAGAATGCTGCAAAAGTAATGATTTGCCCGTATGCCAGCAAGCAGAATGCCAAAAACATATATCCGGAACCAAATTATTTTTGGGATAACAACAAGGGGCATTTTTTGATTCCGGAAACGATATTGTACTTTCGTACTGACGATTAAAAATTGTATTTTCACCAATTAATATGAAAGCAATCATTCCCGTGGCCGGTGCGGGTACCAAACTCCGGCCCCATACGTACACCCAGCCCAAAGCCTTAATGCCCATGGCCGGAAAAACAATACTGGCCGTTATTGTAGACGGATTAGTAGGTCAGGGTATTTCGGAGTTCATCTTTATTATTGGTTACCTGGGCGATAAAATACAGGATTATGTGACCAAGACCTACCCGGATATTAAAAGCACCTTTGTGACCCAGAACGACCGGCGCGGTACGGGTCACGCCATCTGGCTCACCAAAGAGGTGGTAGACAATGATGAGGTACTGATTGTATTCGGTGACACTATTTGCGATTTTAATGTAAAGGAAATATTAGAAAGCCCGGTTTCCCAAATTGGCCTGCGACGCGTAGAAGACCCCCGGTCTTTTGGCGTGGCCGAGATAGATGAAAAATATAAGGTACTGAAAGTGGTGGAAAAACCGCTGATCCCCAAGTCCAATATGGCTATGGTGGGTATTTATAAGATCAGGGAAACAGAAAGCCTGTTTA
>JBEBUO010000193.1:0-4940 GCA_040393285.1 Taibaiella helva
CCCATTGTTTTTTTGACTGTTTTTATATTATATTTATTCTGTCAAAAACTGTTTGCGTATGCGTCTCTTTATACTTCTGCTTTCTTTATTCCTGTTGTCACCGGGTGCCTATGCGCAGATTACCCAGACCTTACGCGGAAGGGTTGTGGAAAAGGAAAGCCAATCGCGGCTTTGGGCCGCTTCCGTTACTGTATTTGAGGGTACGCGTGTAGTGGGCGGCACCTTTACGGATTCAGCAGGTCAGTTTACCATAACCGATATTCCTATAGGAAAATACACGGTTGCGGTATCATCGGTCGGGTATGCTACTATTTCGATCCCGAATGTATTGTTCACTTCCGGCAAAGAAGTGGTTTTGAATATAGAGCTGGAGGAAGGCGGACAGGAGTTGCAGGAAGTAACCATCAGTGGGGAACGCAGGAAGGAGGTGTTGAACGAGATGGCATTGGTAAGTGCCCATCGCTTTGATGTGCAGGAAACCGAACGTTATGCCGGTAGCAGGGGCGACCCGGCGCGTATGGCTTCGAACTATGCAGGCGTACAGGGCGCGGATGATTCCCGCAATGATATCATCATCAGGGGCAACTCACCTCAAGGCGTGCTTTGGCGGCTCGAAGATATTAATATTCCTAACCCCAATCACTTTTCCGTACCCGGAACCTCCGGCGGCCCGGTAAGTATGATCAATAATAAAACATTGGGCACCAGCGATTTTTTTGCAGGTGCCTTCCCGGCGGAGTATGGCAATGCCACAGGTGGCGTGTTTGATCTTAAAATGAGGAATGGCAACAATATGCGTCATGAGTTGAGCCTGCAATTGGGCTTCCTGGGTACAGAGCTGGCTGCCGAAGGTCCTTTGTCTAAAAAGCAGCAATCGTCTTATTTATTCACCTATCGCTATTCTACCTTAAAACTTTTCGAAGGTTTAAATATCAAGATAGGTACGAACTCTGTGCCCAACTATCAGGATGCAGCGCTGAAACTTAATTTTCCCATCGGAAAGAAAAGTAACCTGTCCTTGTTTGCCATCGGCGGCCTTAGCCATATCGACCTGGTGGTCAGCAAACTTACCGAACCCTCAGATGAGCTATATGGGGAGGATGACCGCGACCAGTATTTTTCTTCCAATACCGGTATTGCGGGTCTTGCTTTCCAGTCGACCTTAAGCAGCCAAACCCTGCTGAAGGCGGTTGTGGCCCAAACCTTTACAGAGACGTTTGCCCGGCATGATAAAGTTTTCCGGAATGCTGCTTTTGACATCGATTCCATGAAGTACATTTTAGGTTACTATTCCTCGATAGGTAGTACAGAAATGCATGTGTTTGTCAACCATAAAATAGATGCCCGGCAGACCCTGAAGGCGGGTGTGCTGAATACCCTGTATCAGCTGAATTTTGTAGACAGCAGCCGACAATACCCGCTTACCCTACAGGAATGGCAACACAGGTCCGACTACCAGGGGGTGACCAACCTGTTGCAGCCTTACCTCCAATACAAATGGCGTGTGCATGACCGCCTGACTACGACCGCAGGGCTCCACGCCCAATGGCTGGCACAGAACAACAGTGTAGTGCTGGAACCTCGTGTTGCATTACGGTACCAAACAGGTGTGCGCAGCCGGATTGATGCCGGCTACGGGCTGCATAGCCAGATGCAACCCCTGTATCAGTATTATACGCATTATCCGGAGTATAGTGCTGCGCAGATGCATAACCTGAATATGAGCTTTACACGAAGCCATCACGTGGTGGCCGGGTACGAGCAAGGTTTCGGACGCCACATGCGCCTACGCCTGGAATCCTATTATCAATACCTCTTTGCTATCCCTATTGAGACCCGTGAGGGTTCCTCTTTTTCCGGTCTGAATCAGGGCGCTAATTTCAGCAGGTTGTTTCCCGATACCCTGGTCAATAAGGGAACGGGTTATAATTATGGACTGGAACTTACGTTGGAGCGTGGTTTTAGCAAGGGGTTCTATGCCTTGTTCACGGGTTCGGTATTCGACTCCAAGGCCAGGGGTGCAGACGGGGTATACCGCAATACGGACTACAACAGCCGTTTTGCTTTAAATGCCTTGGGCGGCTATGAAGTGCATATAAGCCCGCGTAGTCTGTTGATTACCGGGATTAAGGTTACCTATGCCGGTGGTCGCTTATATTCTCCCGCCGATACGGATGCGTCCATTGCCAAGGGCGACCTGGTGGTGATCGACAGCCTACGCAATACGCTTCGCTTCCCCGATTATTTCCGTGCCGACCTCAAACTGGGTTACCGGTATAATGCACAGCGCGTTACCCATGAGTTTGGGCTTGACCTGGTGAATCTGCTGGGTACGCGCAACCTCTTGTCTATGGTGTATCAGCCCGATCTGGCTGCGCAAGGCAAAGATCCCTTTGTGAAGCAATACCAACTGGGCTTCCTGCCCTTGTTTTATTACCGTATTGATTTCGGATTGGGCAAATAAGCCTTTCGTCCGTATTGCTTAGAACTGTTTGAACAAATCGTATGCTTCTTTAGACAGCTGTTCCCGATGGTCGGGATGAGCGATGTGAATTAGGGCATGTGCCCTTTCCTTCAGGTTTTTGCCATGCAGGTAAGCGGTGCCGTATTCCGTAACCACATAATGTACATGCGCACGCGTCGTGACTACAGAGGCGCCCGGCTGCAGCAGGGACACAATACGCGATACCCCTTTCCGGGTTACAGACGGTATCGCTATTATGGGTTTACCTCCGGGTGATAGCGCAGCGCCACGCATAAAATCTACCTGTCCACCTACGCCACTGTATTGATAAATACCGATAGAGTCTGCGCATACCTGCCCGAAGAGATCGACTTCTATGGCACTATTGATCGCAGTTACTTTGGGGTTCTTGGCAATAATGGTTGGATTATTGACATAGGCTACGTCCAGCAAGCGAATGCTCAGGTTGTTGTCCATAAAGTCGTAGAGCCGGCGGCTACCCAGGGCGAAGCTGGATACGATAGCACCCGGATGAATCTTTTTATGCTCATTGGTAATCACCCCGCTGTCTACAAGGTTGATAATGCCATCTGAAAACATTTCGGTATGGATACCTAATCCCTGATGTCCGCTTACGCTCTGAAGCACGGCATTAGGGATGCCGCCTATGCCCATCTGCAAGGTAGCGCCATCGGGAATCAGCTCGGCTACATGCCGGCCGATGGCTATTTCTGCATCGGACAGCGGTTTGGTTACTTGTTCGTAAATGGGGTAGTCTGCCTGTATGGTAGCCGTAATCTTGCTGACGTGAATCACCCCATCGCCTATGACTCTGGGCATACTGGGGTTGACCTCCGCAATAATGACCGTTGCCATATCCACTGCTGCCCGGGATATATCGCATGATACACCCAAAGTACAGTAGCCTTTTTCGTCGGGTGGTGATACGCTAATCAGTGCCACGTCTATGGGTGTGTTGCCACTACGGAAACTCAGGGGGATTTCGCTCAGGAACATCGGTATGTACTTGGCTCTCCCTTCGTGGACAGCAGCGCGCACATTTTTCCCTACAAAGAAGCAATTGATATCGAATGACCTGTAATGGTCTTCATCAGCATAAGGAGCGTCCCACTCTGTATGGATACTGTACACTTTTACATCAGCCAGTTCCTGGCTGCGGTCTGCCATGGCCTGTACCAGCAATCGGGGTGTGGCGGCTGCAGTATGGATAAATACATGATGGCCCGAGCGAAGTAGTTGCAGGGCTTCTGTAGCGGAAGAGTAATGCATGAGACTAAGAATTGAGGCGAAGCTAATAAAAAAATATGCAGATGTCCTGGTCAAATAACAGCAACCTGACAAAAGTCATGTTCCTGTCTGATGATTGTCATTGTCGTGTCAGCAGGGCCTGGGTAGCTTTGCACTTAAATTGGTCGTATTTATGAGTGTGATGATCCTGTTGCTTGGCGCCAGTCTGTTTGTGGGTCTTGTGTTTTTGGCGGCTTTTATTTGGTCCGTGCGCGACGGGCAGTTTGAAGATGACCAGTCGCCGGCACATAAAATCCTGTATGATGATGCCCCTTTAGGCCCTCCTACACCTACGGACGCCACATTGATTTCTGAAAAATAGCTTTTTAATTATACCCTTATATGGATATCCTACGATCGACTACTGCCACCCCACATCTTGAAGGCGGATTACAACTGGAAACCTACTACTACGACAACAAGATCGTTAAGCAGTTTGCCTATGCTACGCTTTTCTGGGGTCTGGTAGGTATGCTTGCCGGCTTATGGGCGGCTTTGTCACTGGCTTTTCCTGAAGTGAATCTGGGGATGGCGGCTACCACCTTTGGCCGCATGCGGCCGGTACATACCAATGCCGTTATTTTTGCCTTTGTCGGCAATGCTATCTTTTGCGGGGTGTATTACTCCATGCAGCGGTTATGTAAGGCCCGTATGTGGTCGGACCGGCTTAGCAAGTTTCACTTCTGGGGTTGGCAAACCATTATACTCTTTGCCGCCATCACCCTTTGGATGGGCTTTACTCAGGGTAAGGAATATGCCGAACTGGAATGGCCGCTGGATATTGCGGTGGTATTGGTTTGGGTGGCCTTCGGAGCTAACATGCTCGGTACCATTCTAAAGCGTCGGGTAGCGCATATGTATGTGGCCATCTGGTTTTACATCGGTACCTGGGTAGCGGTGGCCATGCTGTACATTGTCAACTCGGTGGCTTTACCTACCTCCCTTACCCACAGCTATAGTTGGTATGCCGGTGTACAGGATGCCCTGGTACAGTGGTGGTACGGTCATAATGCAGTGGCTTTCTTCCTCACCACGCCCTTCTTAGGTTTAATGTACTATTTTGTTCCCAAGGCCGCCAACAGGCCCGTGTATTCTTATCGCTGGTCTATTATTCACTTTTGGGCGCTGATTTTTATCTATATCTGGGCCGGTCCGCACCATTTGCTGT
>JBEBUO010000194.1:0-4908 GCA_040393285.1 Taibaiella helva
CCCGAAATCTCATGTTCTTTCATCATGGCATTAACGGGGGCCTGAAGGTTGATCGCGGAAATATCCTGACCACTTCTTTTGCTGACTACCACTTGTTTTATAGCCGGAAATAGTACATTTTCTTCCTTGGCCATATGGTTGAGCAGGTCTTGCAGGAAATGAAAAGTGCTTTCTGCAAGGCGAGGTAGTTCCGGATGTTTGCTGCCATGGTGGGCAGCTACCTTTTGCGCCAGCCCGTTGATTACGGTGGCGTTTTCTTTTACATATTTATGGTGGGTCTGCGCAATGTAATCGGCCAGGAAGTCGAGCTCCCAGTTATTGAAATCATGTGCAGCAGGTTGAGTGCTCTGTTGGGCTGTTTCCAATGCTTGCTTCAGTTCCGCTTCTGAAATGCCGGCTTCTGTGCTGGCTTCCTTCAGGCTTTTGTTGCCGCCACAGCAAAAATCTATACCCATTTTTTTAAACACCTCTGCTTTGCGTATATCGCTGGCAGCGAGTTCTCCCACCGTTTCCATTTGCGCCGTTTCATTCTTTGCGATGCGTACTTCCCATAGTTCTGGCCCCGCTTCCAGGTAGTCCCAGCTGAATATTTGGCCCCGCTCACCCAGCAATTGATAGTAGAGTGGCTTGGGGTCATGGTCGTTATGAATAACAAAACCTTCTCCGGGAGTCAGTGCGTCAAAATGTTCAAAAATGGTAGGGTGTTTTAGTCTTGGCTCAATCTGGGTAACGTCCAGCTTTTCTGTAATAATCATGTTGTGTTTATTTTAGTGGTTACTTAATTATTGTTGATGTAGAAATAGGAAACTAAGTAGAAGATGCCCCAGGCCGAAAATGCGATCAACAGGACCCATATCCATGTAGGAATGCTTTGTGGTGTTTCGCTGCCGGTGATGTAGAATTTCTCTGTGTCTCCCTTGCTATATGCATTCACCATGATGGGTACTTTACCATCTATTATTGTATTTTCTTTGATACCTTCAATGGCTATGGCTGGACCGTTTCTTACCTCAAAAGGGATAAGACGAAGACCTTCTTTTCCGGTGGCGTCTACGCTTACCAACTTGAGTACGTGTTGCCCGTCTGTAAGTTTTAGGGTGTCGAGCTCAAAGGTAGCAGGTGCTGCCAGCTCAGCTAGCGGAGCTGGATCGTCATCTATATATATTATAATGTGGCTCGTTTCTTTCATTTAATCGAAGTTTAAAACCGTGCGTTTGATATGTTCACTTGATTTTTCGCCGGGACGTATCAGCCATTTAATGGAAAAATATAGCGTAAGGAGGACGACCAGTGTCATGAAGATCATAATGATATAGTCCCATCGGCCCTCCGGACCCGTTCCGTGTGTAATGCCTTTAAGCAGTTCGGGTTGTTGTTTTTCGCAAGCGGGGCAAGCCCAGGTGCTGACCTGAACCGGCAATAAAAGCAAAAGAAGAAGCAGTTTTTTCATGTGTTGGGGAAATTTAAAGGCTTGGTGCTTGTGATTGTATGGATTCCATGATACGTTTTACTTCATCTACCGGAATTTTCCGGGCTTCGTTGCCCCAGCTACTGCGTTCGTGGTTGATAATGGCAGCTATTTCCTCCGCCGTTAAACCGGCCATACTGCCTACCGCCGGCATAGGGCCATAGCCTTCGCTTATTCTGCCTGTGTAACCATTCATGATTATATTGATCAGTAATTCCGGATTGTCGTCTGTTACAATAGTGCTTCCCTTAAGGGATGGGAAGGCGCCTGCCAGTCCTTCTCCTCCTTGTTGGTGACAGGCCTGGCAATGAGTAACATAAAGGGCCGTGCCATCCAGTTCGGCAACAACTCCGGCCTCACCTGCCGCTGCTTTTTCCCTTCGTTTGTATAGAAATTCGGGATCGGGGGTGCCATCGGGTAGTGGTGTCTGTTTTAGAGATTGAAGATAGGCCACCAGATAAAGCGCTTCCTTTTTGGCCACGACCTTTCCGGGTTTCCCTGCCAGGTATTCCGGCGGTATATTCACAACGACATCTGTGCTGTCAGGATTTGTTTTTATTTCAAACATCCAGGGGTAAGCTGGCATTACGGACTCTTTAACAAGTATGCGTGGATTGAACAAATGGGTCAGGTTCCATTCCGTATTGCCCTGCCGGTTACCTACATCTGTAAGGTCGGGGCCGGTGCGTTCTGATCCCATCAATGTAGCTGTATTCTGCCAGAAACTGGTTCGTCGTATGGCTGCGTAGTCGGCGGCTATGCTGGGCCGCTTGCCCCACACTTTGTCCATGTCTACATTACGTACCTGCTGTGTGTGGCAAGCATTACAGCCATTGGCTATGTATATATTTTTGCCGGCCATGGCCTCATTGCTCAATGGCACCGCTCCCGGAAGTGGTTGGTTTATTTTTTCATTATTCATAGCAGGACCGATAGCTACCAACAAGGTAAGGCCCAGGAAAAAGATAAAGGCAGTGCCAAAAAGCTTTTTATGATCGTCAAACCAATCCATGCTCATTCGATTTATTATTTATGTGCTCTGTTTTTAACCTGTCAATGGCTTGTTCTGCAACAGCCGGTGCGGGTCGATCGGCCATCATTTTGTATAAATTATAGGCAAAGAACAGATGAGACAACCACATCATGCTACCACCTATGGCCCGCCACAGCCAATGGGGTGCCATGAGTACAATGCCGTCTATAAACGGTTTGCCCTCCAGCCACATCATGCCCTTCATCGTACTGCCATACATTAGAGGAATGGTGTAAAACAGCAAACCGATCAGGGCCAGCCAAAAGTGAGCCCCTATGGTGATCTGCGGTGCTTCATTTTGGGTCATCCTGGGTACTATTGTATAGATGCAGGCCCATACAAAAAAGCAAATGATACCATACATAGTCAGGTGAGAGTGTGCGACCGTAAAATCAGTGAAGTGCCAGATGAGATTAGTGGTGCGAAAAGCTTCTGCGGTACCTTGAAGAGAACCGGTGAAATAAAAGATAATGCCTACCAGGAAAAAGGGCAGGGTATAACTGTCCTTTAATTTATACCAGCCATTTTTAAAGGTCATGATAAAATTGGTGCTGCCTGCAATGACGGGAATGGCCATGCCCATACTGCCTATAATCGCTACCGTCTGCAGCCACCAGGGTATAGAGCTGAAGACAAAGTGGTGGCTACCGATTAGTGTGTAGAACAAGATTTGTGTCCAGAAAGCCAGGATGCCCAGGCTGTAGGAATAGATCGGTTTATTAAGCTGTTGGGGTAGATAATAGTATACTAATCCGAGCGTAAACAGCATAAACCACATGCCTACACCCTGGTGCATGTAGTAGCCTTGAATAATGGTTTCACCAAGTCCGTTTTGCCAACTGGGCCAGTAGGCGACGATAGCAATAACCAATCCGAATATAACAGCCGATACAATATACCAGTTAGAGATATATACTTCTCTGGTGCCTCTCCGGGCAATAGTTTTAAGAAAATTGATCAGGGTAAGGAACAGCGCGATGCCAAATAATAACATGATAGGCCAGATATATTCCCGATACTCCCCTCCACCGTTATTGATGCCAGCCATCAGACTTATGGTGCCGAGCAAAACAGTAAGGTTAATCAGAACAAGGCTGTACCAGGCCCATTTATAACTGTATAAGGTATTGTTACCTACCCGGGGTACCACGTAATAGCCGAGACCCAGCATGGCCAGCGAGGCCCAACCCCAGAATACAGCATTGGTATGTACAGGGCGTAGGCGGCCAAAACTTAGCCAGCTCACATGGTCGGCGTCGGGCGCTACGAATTTAATACCTACATATTCTCCTACTGTGGTACCAAATAGTAGCCAGAATGTAGCCGTAATCAGATACCATAGCACCAGTCGGCTCATGCGCGGATCTACAGCGGTGCGTGGCACTGCTTTCCGTTTTGCATTTACAAAAGGTAAACCATGCTCGCCTTGAAGCTGTATTACGCCTCGCTGGTCATCCGGCGGCAGTTCCCCTCTTAATTCTTTGTTTTTGAGTTTGTAGGCTAATGCCTTTTCGCGCTTATTGAGCACATGCTGCACTTCTTCAGGAGGAAGGGTCTTCAAATAATCGGCAAATCGCGCGGCCTCCGTGGCATTCCGTTCTGCGGCATGCCTGCGGGAAAGGGCGGATACCTTAAGTATCATGAAAAATAGCGCTGCAATAATCGGTATCAGGATCAGGATAATGGTAATGATAATACCGGCCTGGCCAAGTAAAGGCCCTGAGGGTGCATCCGCTGTTTGCGCCTGCAAGCTTGTGGTAGAAAACATAGTGGCGACGAGCAGAAATAAAGAAAGTTTGCCGCCCCTATTTTTCAGGTATTGCTGTAAAAATCGGGTTTGATCGGGGTTCAAACGCTCCAGTTCCCTTAAGAAATCTTCATGTTGGTAGGCCTTGCTATCCCTGGTATTTCGTCTGCTTATCTTTTTTACCTGCAACAGTAGTTTCCAGGCCGCTAGAAACAGTGCCAGTACCAGCAGGGAAAGTAGCAACATGAGCATAAATTGGGTTTGCATGACGATATTGATTGATCGTGATTTGAAAAAACCCGGCACAAATCAGGAAGGGAACAGCTCCTGTATCATGGATACGAAGCCTGGGCGGAATGTACATTGACCTGTTAGCTGCACCGCGATTTAAAATGCAAAGATGGGCAATATTTATAAATCGGACAAAAAACTCTTAAATTATTTTTTTATAAAAAAGGAGCAGCTGCGGCCTTTATTACCGAGAGCAAGGTGTGCGCACTATTTCGATTATTTCTATGGCGTGGTGATATCAGGACCTGGATAAGACAGATATGTAAAGCGATAAAAGTTTTGGTATAATGGACTGAATTTTAACATCTTCTATAAAAAAAGATACAACTTAATGCCAAAATCATACTTTTTACTTAAATTTCCTGTTAA
>JBEBUO010000195.1:0-4829 GCA_040393285.1 Taibaiella helva
TGGCAAAATAGCGGATACGTACATTGTCGTATTCATAAGGTACCAGATCCCACAGAGATTTGTAAAATGCTTCGAAAGTCAGTTTAAACGGCCGATCACCCCACATCTTAAAATTATAGTCGAGGCCGGTGGCCAGGTGATAAGACTTCTGAGCTTTTAACTCCGTATGGAGCTGGCCATCCGGTGCCCGCATCTCCCGGTAAAAAGCGGGCTGGGCATATAAGCCTGTGGCCAGGCGAAATACCACGTCTTTTTGCCAATTGGGTTTTATGGAATACTGCACCCTGGGGCTCCAGATCAACTCTTTGTTGAGGTTCGTATAGGTCGCGCGCAAGCCAATATTCAGGGTCATATTATTCGTCTTCCCCATCAGGATATTATCCTGAATATATGCTGAGCCCTTCACGTAGCTCAGTTCATTGTCGGCGCGATACACACGGGCCATAAATACTTCTTTCGGATCGTATGGCTGCGAGAAGCCGGCCGAGTCGCGCCGTTGCCATTCGAGCAACTGATCCTGGACGGCCACCACAGTGCCTTCCACACCCCATTGCAGGTAATGCCGCCCACCATCGTGAGCACCCCTGTGGGCTACCGTGCCCACGCGTGCCTGGAGATAGTTACGCGCAAAGTCGTGTATCTTACCGGTGCCCAGGCTATAAGTTTCCTGGCCAAAATTATCTTTTCCCAAATCCGATTCCAATGCATACAGCCCGTATTCTCCTTCTATATCATAGGTTTCAAACTCGTTAGTTTGAAAACCGGAAAACAACAACTTCAGTTTTGTTTTTTCATCGGGTTTGTAACTTAGCGACAGACCGCCAAAGCTGGCATCAAACTGATCATTTTCCTGCCCGGTAAAGTAGGTGATTAGCTTGTAGGCCTCATTGACGTAGCCAAAAGCCGATTCGCTACGTTCCGGTACGAAGCTAAAGCGGTTGCGGGCATAATTGACGATTAACTCTATTTCCCAGGCTGTGTTAAACCGGTAATTCAATAAGCCCTGCACATCGGTAAAACTGGGATTGTACTGGCCTTTCGTAGGTTGGGATTGGAGTAGGTATTGGTTGGATTTTTGGCGGGCGCCAAAAAGATAGGTGAGTTTCTTGTTGGACGAGGCGCCTTCCAAATGTGCCTGTGCGCCAAGGAAGCTTAACATCGCCGATCCGCCAAAACGCCGGGGTCGGTTGTAGGTTACATCCAGCACAGAAGAAAGTTTATCACCAAAACGCGACTGGAAGCCACCCACGGAAAAATTGACACTGCTGACGAGGTCGGAATTCACGAAGCTTAAACCCTCCTGCTGGCCGCTGCGCACCAGGAAAGGGCGATATATTTCAAAATCGTTGACATACACCAGGTTTTCATCAAAGTTGCCACCGCGTACAGTGTATTGCGAGGTCAGTTCGTTATTGGAACCCACCAGTATTTTTAACAGGCCTTCGATGCCACCTACGGTACTTGGCAGTTCATTTACTTTCTCAGTGTTTAGTGTAAGGTTGCCCGCCTGAGCGCGTATGCTCTGGTCCTTTACTTCCACCTCCGTCAGTGTGTTGATAAGCTGACGTAAGACGATATTACGGGTAAGGAACGTATCGGCACCTGCCCGTACGGAAAAGCTTTCAAATTCATAACCTAAGTAAGAAGCCCGTATGATTGTTTTTTTATTTGCAGGAACAAGGATGCGGTACACCCCTTGTGAATCTGTCAGTACACCATTGTCTGTTCCCGGCTCTATTACAGATACCTGAAATAATTTATTCCCGTCCTCGTCGGTAACGGTACCTGTTAGGGTAACAGACGATTGTGCCCGGCTCGTTAATGGCAACAGACATACAAGCAGGATCAGGCTCAGGTATTTGTGTACATGCATATGGATTGCCAAAGAAAACGAAAAAATCAGATAAATAGTACAGCCAGGCCGGAGGTAGGACAAATTTTATAGGTATGCCTGGATCAGCAAGCGGACAGGCAGCAGGTTATTGTATACGCATCAGTTAATTGAGATAAAAAGGAAAAATGAAGTACTGATCCCGGGACGGAAGTGTCAGCAAACGCAACATGGCTTCCGGTTTGCGCACTACACGATAGCGTTGTACATCTAATACCTCCATGTAATATAAATATAAACGGCTACCGTTTACGGCATGGCAAAAAGCGCGTACATATACAGCTTCCTCCGGGTTTACTGCAGTGATGTAACCCGGAAACTGAAACCAAACTTGTGCACTTCTGCGATGCATGAGGGCCGTCTTTTTGAAAAAGAAGATCAGTAAATATTCTTTTTATAACTTTTAGGAGGTTTATATTTGTGGTTCAGATCATTGCAATTGCAGGCACTTCGTGAACTTGCGCAACTTTGCAGCGCAATGCCAATACCCGCAACGAGCAAGAAATATTTTGTAACAACACTGATTTTTCTCATAAACTTCCGACTTTTTTTAAAAGTACCTTCTTTTGTAAAGTTAATTATTTTCTTCCTGATGAAGTCGTTAAAAATATTGGTCGCTCCTTTGGACTGGGGTTTAGGTCACACCACACGTTGCCTGCCCCTGATCCGGTACCTGCAAGAGCAGGGTCATACGGTGGTAGCGGCTGCTGAGGGGCATGCAGCCCGACTGCTGCAGGAGAATTTCCCGCAACTGGAAGTGCTGGCTTTGCCCGGCTACCGGATAGGGTATAGTAGACATAAGCGCATGTTTACAACAAAACTGTTGCTACAGATACCTAAAATAATCAGGGCGATAAAGGCAGAACACCGCTGGCTTCGGCAGATGCAGGAAGACCATCACTTTGATGGGGTTATTTCAGACAACCGATATGGTTGTTATTTACCTTCCTTGCCCAGTGTTATTTTAACACACCAGCTACAGATTCAAACAGGCTTCGGGAGCTGGGCCGACAGAAGGCTGCGCTACTGCCATTACGCCTTACTGAAAAAATTTCAACAATGCTGGATCGTGGATGTTGGCGGAACCAGTGGACTTTCGGGAAAACTGGCCCATCCTGATGTGACGCCCGGTCATGCCCGCTACCTCGGCTTGCTGTCTCAATGCACCATGTTTGGGCCAATACCGGACACGGCTACGCAGCCACCTTATGTGCTGGCCTTGCTATCCGGACCAGAGCCGATGAGGAGTCAATTGGCGCAGATTTTATTAAGGCAAATGGCCGGCTTACCTCAGCAGCATTTTGTGTTGGTGGCGGGCAATCCATCCATACCAGCGCCTGCGCAACTGCCTGCGCATATCACCTATTATACGCATTTGGATGCTGCACAATTACAACCCCTTATCGTTGCCGCTTCGCTGGTTATCTGCCGCAGTGGATACACCACCTTAATGGACCTCACCCTGCTGCAAAAGAAGGCATTACTGGTTCCTACACCCGGGCAGACCGAACAAGAATACCTGGCCGCTTATCACAGGAAACAACATGGGGTACACACCTGCACACAGCAGGAATTGAGCCTGGTCAGGGATATGCCGATTGCGCTGGATACACCTGCCATCGGTACAGGGCTGGAGGCAAGTGGGGACCAATTTAAGCCCGTAGTAGATGCCTGGTTATTCAGTAGGGCTCCTGCATAAAGTAAAGTATAGTAGGGAAATGGTCGCTGTACCCGTCTATCCATGTGTTGCCGGAGAATGAGCGGTGCGGATATCCTTTGAATTTGCCAAACTGGTTAATCATGAATTTTCGCTTGAAAATCTCTGCCTGGTAAAAACGCCATTTGGGCATATCGCGCTGTAGGAACCCGTAGGAAATGATAATCTGGTCAAAGAGGTTCCAGCTATCGTTATAAGCAAGGGTGCCCAGCCCTTTTTTATAAAAGCTTGTCCAGGGATTAAACAGCCCCCCTGGAAATACGTCTTTTCGCTCGTCTTTCGCCCCCAGCGTGTGGCGTACACTAGGACTCACCGGATCATCATTAAGGTCGCCCATAATAATGATTTTACTGTAGGGGCTGACCCGCATCAGGCTATCAACGATGGCTTTATTCACCAGGGCCGCCTGTGCTCTTTTCCACACTGTGGCCGCCTCGCCACCCCGGCGCGAAGGCCAGTGGTTGACCAGCAAATGTGTGGTGTCATTGCCCAGTACACCGGTAACGTATAATACATCCCGGGTATGCTCTTTCTTGCCTTTTTCCTCAATAGATACGGTTCGGGACGAGGCTGCCAGCACTTTGAAGTACTTGGGATTGTAGATGAGGCCGCAATCGATACTTCTGAAATCCGGACCATCAAAATACACATAGCGGTAATTTCTGTCCTTCAAAGCTGGCTGGCGGATGAGGTCCTCAAGCACTTTGTCATTTTCAATTTCAGCTACACCAATACATGCGGGTCCCTCAGGAACTTTAGCTACTGCCAATTGTGAAATTACCCGGGCCAGGTTGTATAATTTTTTCTGATATATGGCTTCGGTATATCCATTAACACCGCCAGGGGTAAAGTCATCATCGTTTTTATAAGGGTCATCCTCTGTGTCGAAGAGATTTTCCAGGTTGTAAAAAGCCACTGCCTGGATGAGGAAGTCTTTCTTTTGGGCGAAACCCGTTTGCAAGGTGCAGTAAAGCAGGATTACGGCTATTTTCAAGCGTTTTTTAAACATGACTAGCCCGATTTATATGCAAAAAAACTAAAAACCTTGAAGTTGCGGAAATAAAATAAATATAGATACCATCATAATGCCTATTGATGACCCTATATCATAAGTGGAATCGCAGATCGGCCCGAAAGCTGTAAATTTGTTATCGTAAACCTATATGCAATGGCAGAGACTAATTTTTCCTGGAAAATAGAAGGGATGACTTGTGGCAACTG
>JBEBUO010000196.1:0-4787 GCA_040393285.1 Taibaiella helva
ATTTATCCGGAAAGCCGGAGATTGAGCGGATGATCACCACGGTAGGGCAGGCCTCAGATGGTATGATGTCTACTTCAGGAACCAAGTACAAGTCCGAGATTCACCTTTTTGTAGATAAGGAGCACCGTAAGAAAGAAAGCACCAAAGTGTATGCCGCCAAGTTGAAAAGAGAAATGGAGCAAGTGTTGGTAGGCGCTAAGGTAAAAACTGTGAATATGGGCGTGATGGGTGCTGAGAATGCGCCACTGAAGCTGACCGTTATTGCTTCAAGCCAGGAGGATGCGTTGAATTTTGCCAACAAAGCCGCTGATTTATTAAGACAAGTACCGGGTGCTACCGGGATCAAACTTACTTCGGAAGACGGTAATCCGGAGATTAATGTTAAGGTAGACAGAGATAAGATGAATGCCCTGGGCTTGAACGTAGCCGGGGTAGGTATGGCCATGCAAACTGCGTTTTCGGGAAATACAGATGCCAAGTTTACGATGGGAGATAAAGAGTACGATATCAATATCCGTTATGACGAGGTGGGCAGGGCAAGGATTGACGATGTGAAAGCCCTGGAATTTATCAACGGGCAAGGTAGCCCAATTAAATTGGAGCAATTTGCTGATGTTAGTTTCAGTTCCGGACCTACTTTGCTGGAAAGAAGAGATAAATCCCCTTCGGTTTCCGTAGAGGCCCAGGTGGTGGGCAGGCCTGCAGGTACCATAGCCACAGAATGGCAAACGCAATTTGAAAAGCTGGATAGGCAGCCTGGTTTGTCTTACAAATGGGGCGGCAATATGGAGAATCAGGAAGAGGGCTTTGGGTCTCTGGGTATTGCCTTACTGGCTTCTGTCCTCCTGGTATATCTTGTCATGGTAGCTTTGTATGACAACTTTGCGACACCCCTGGTGGTCTTGTTTTCGATCCCCTTGTCGTTCATCGGCGCCTTACTATTCCTGGCTTTGTTTAATCAAACGCTGAATATCTTTACCATTCTGGGCATTATCATGTTGATCGGCCTGGTAGCCAAAAATGCGATTATGCTGGTTGACTTTGCTAATCACCGAAAAGCGGAGGGCGCCTCTACTTACGATGCATTAATTGCAGCCAATCATGCAAGGTTCAGACCTATTTTGATGACCACCATAGCCATGGTGATTGGTATGGTACCCATTGCTATGGCACAGGGAGATGGTGCCGATATGAACAGAGGTCTGGCCATAGTCATTATAGGAGGCTTGTTATCTTCTTTATTCCTTACATTGGTAATCGTGCCCGTCGTGTATTCTATATTTGATAGTCTGGGCAAACGTTTCGGGAAGCAGAAAGAGGTAGATTATGCGACCTTAATGACCGAAGAATTTGATGAAGATGATACGGGCGTACAACCGGTTCACCAGGAAGTAGAAGAACTCGCAGAAGTGTAGATGAAAATACAGGCATAAAGCCCTCTGAAAATCATTAACAGAGGGTTTTATGCTTAAAAAATACCTTTTTACAAGCAACATCATATGCAGACCATATTAGTAGCAACCGATTTTTCAGCCACTGCCAGCAATGCCGTACAGTATGCTATTGACGCAGCTAAGGAGATACATGCCGAGGTGGTCTTATTTCATTTTTATAAAATGTCGGCGCACACCGCAAATGCCCTTGTCAGCGCTAAAGATCTGGATAAAATGGTGCAGGCAAAAAAATCAGAATTTGAAGCCTACGCTCATCATCTTTCCAGTATTCATCATGTGAAGGTATCGTTGGTCGTAAAAGTGGGCGACTTTCTGGACGAGGTAGCACAGGTTGCCGCGAGCTGTAGGTGTAGCCTTTTGGTCATGGGCATGCCCCGGAAATCTTTCGAACAGGATTTACTGGGCAATACGACGACGGCAGCTATATATAAGTTTAAGTTTCCGATACTGGCCGTTCCGGCCACAGCCGTATTTACCGGAATCCATAAAATTCTTTACGCCTGCGATATGACCCGGGGTGTGCATGCACGTATACTGGAGCAAGTGAAGGAATATGCCCGGCAGTTTGCTGCTGAGGTGGAAGTCTTGTACGTAGGTGAAGCGATTTCATCTGAGCGGGTTAAAACGGGCCAAAAGGACGTAGAAGAAGCATTGCAAGGTATTAGCTACAGCTATAAAAATGCCAATTCCGACTCTGTAATTAAAGCCATCCAGGAGGAAGCAGAAGAGCTACATGCCGACATATTGATCATGACGCCTAACAAGTATGGATTCTGGTCCTCCTTACTGCACCGGAGCAAAACAAGGGCAATGGCTGCCAACGGAAAAATACCGCTATTATCACTGGCCTATTAAAATAGGAAAATTATACTAATTTAGTCACCACATGCGCCCGAAACTGTTAAAAAAATACGTCATTAGGAATAGTTTTAAATTGTTCTTAATATATATGTTATCATCGATAATGATCCTTTCGATTTATGATAACGCTTCCTGGTACAGTGTATTGATGAGGTCAATTTCCATAGGCTTGCTGTCGTTTTTAATATTTTATACGAATGCGCGTATTATTAGCTATTATAAGCGATCTGAAGGCACGGAAGGACGATTAAAGAACCTCGAGAAGCGGATTTTTGGGACCGGTTACCTTTGCACTGTTGTGTTGTTTGCTATATACCACAGCATATTGGCCTACCTGGCCTATCGGGGCGTGGAGTTACATCTTCCAAAAACCGTAAAAGAGTCCGGAGGCTGGAAAATGGCTTTGTTCATCGCCTATGTCAGCCTTATTCAGTATACTTTTATTTACCTTATTCAAAATTTTACCTTAAGCCAATACGAAAAGGGCAGGATAGAACTAGAGCTGCTTCAGCTCAAATCGTCGAATGCGGAGACCGTTAACCAATTGCTACAGCAGCAGATAAAACCCCATTTTCTATTCAATGCACTCAATACCCTAAAATCGTTGATTAAGAAAAAACCTGAGCTTGCCGAAGATTATCTGATTCACCTGTCCGACTTTTTACGCGCCTCCTTTAGCAATACTTCTGCCGATCCGGGACTCGCCAGTCTGACGGAAGAACTCGCGATCTGTGAGAACTATATGGAGATGCAGAAGGTACGATTTGGAGCGGCCTTACATTATCAGGTAGACCCGGAACTGGCCGATTACGGACCTGATTACCGCCTACCTGTGTTTTCTTTACAGCCCTTATTGGAAAATGCCATTAAACACAATGTCGCTACTGTAGAAATGCCCTTATCTATTTCATTGAAGAAAGACGGAAACTATATTACAGTGACGAATAACTTACAGTTTAAAAGCTCAATAGAACATTCTACAGGGAACGGCCTGACTAATTTAAAGGAACGTTACCGTGTCATTTCCGGCGATGAAATTCTGGTAACAAAGGATCAGAACAGTTTTAGCGTGCGTATTAAAATATTGAAGAAATGAAAGTTGTAGTAATCGAAGATGAATTGCTTATGGCCGAAGATCTGGTAGATGCCATCCGCCAGGCAGCGCCTCAGGCAGAGGTAGTGGCCGTATTGCATTCCGTGAAGGAAGCTATTCAGTACTTTAAGAATAACAGCATGCCGCATATCATATTCAGCGATATCCAACTTGGCGATGGTTTGAGTTTTGATATTTTCACTGCCATTGATATCAAAATCCCGGTTGTATTTTGCACCGCATTCGACGATTATGCCATCAAAGCATTTAATGCCAGCGGCATTCATTATGTATTAAAGCCATTCAATGTACAGAAGATCAGGGAGGCTTTTGATAAATATCATACCCTGCAAAGTAGCTTTTCCACAGTAACGCCTTCGTTTGAAGAGATTATAGCGGCATTGCAGTTGAATACCCTTAATGGAAACAACAGGAAAGTGGCTTCAGTACTGGTTTATTATCAAAACAAGATTATTCCTATAAAGCTACAGGACATCGCCTTGTTTTACATTAAAAATGAAACCACTCATTTATTCACATTCGACCATAAAACTTACGTGGTCAACAAGACGCTGGATGAACTGCAACAATATGATGAAGAACTTTTTTATCGTGCTAACCGGCAGTTTATTGTAAGCAGGCATGCGATAAAAGAAGCCTCTAATTATATGGCCAGAAAAATCTCAATAGTTCTGAATGTGTCTTTTGAAGAGACCATTACGATCAGCAAGGAGAAGGCCACGCCTTTTTTTGAATGGTTAATGGGTGTTGAAGAATAATTTTCATTTCCTTTCCGCCGGCCTCTTTGCCGTGTCAAGGATGGGTTCTTCCAACAAAACTACCGTTACCGTTTAAGAAGTTGATACAGCGTTGTATGTTTTTTGCAACACTCTGTGAGGTCTTTAAGCCGGCAATATAACGGATGATTTCCTTTCGGGCGGATGGGGTCATGGCTTCAAATACCTGCCTTGCCTGCGTATTCTTAGCCAAGGCGTTGAGGAGCTCAGGGTGGATTTGTATGGTTCGGTCGGCGGGATCAAACTGAATGCTGATCTCCAGCAACTCACCGATCCGCTTTGGGGAGTGTGGCAACATAGTAGTATTGATATACAGCCGCCACTCGTCCTTGTATCTTAACAGTGTTTGTAAATAAGCGTTTCCATTCACGGTACCGCAGACGGGTATGGGGCCTTTATCTTTAGTAGCGTCCCTGAATATTTGCTGCAATATCTTTTCGGGTACAAAAACAAACGGATTAATCCCAATTATATCCAGCCGGGCTTTAAAATAGGACAAGGATGAAGTTGCCATCGTATAAAAGGTGATATAGTGTAAATGAATGTTGTCCCATGCCTGCCACAGATTTGCTCCAAAATATG
>JBEBUO010000197.1:0-4720 GCA_040393285.1 Taibaiella helva
GTTTGCTCTTTCTGTTTACCATGCGGCTTCTTGAAGCAAAAGCAATGCTGACCTATAGGATCATAATCGCCGTAAAGGTCCTTGTTTTGTCTGTAGATTTTATGGCCTTACCTTTGTTTGCTTATGACAGAAGAACAGTATATTTCAGATCGGATTGGCGAAATTCGTCGGCGTATAGTCGCTGCCTGCCTTGCTGCCGGCCGTCATCCGGATGAGGTGCAATTGCTTCTGGCCACCAAGACGGTGCCTGCAGCACGCATTATGCTAGCCTTGCAACAGGGCCTGCGGCTGATTGGCGAAAACAAGGTGCAGGAACTCAAAGAAAAGTATGAGGCGCTTCAGTCGCAGCCACACGAAAAGCATTTCATCGGCCACTTGCAGACCAATAAAATAAAGGATATATTGAAGTATGGTGTAAGTTGCCTGCAATCGCTGGACCGTATAGAGTTGGCTGAAAAATTGCACCAACGCTTGCAGGTATCGGAAAGGCAGCTCGACGTACTGATACAGGTTAATACCTCGGCAGAGGACAGTAAGTTTGGTGTGCCGCCGGAGGAGGCATTGTCCCTCGTACAGCGGGTAGCAGGTATGGATACGCTGCGTATCAAAGGTTTAATGACCATTGGTCTCTTTAGTGCCGACAAGGAAAAAGTCAGGGGCTGCTTCGACAGACTTAAAGCCTTGCAGCAGGAGTTGATACAAGCCCGCGTGCCCGGTGTAGAACTCAGGGAATTGTCTATGGGCATGAGTGGTGACCTGGAGGAGGCTATAGCCGCCGGGGCCACTATCGTCAGGGTAGGGACGGCCATTTTTGGCCAGCGTATATATCCCGACAGCTATTACTGGAACGAACATAAAGCATGAGGCAGCTTTTAGCACCTGTTGTCCTCCATCCCTTCATTTCGGGGATATTAACGTAAGTTTGCAAGCGGAAATGCACCTATTTTGATATGAAATACTTCATTTTTTTCTTTTTGCTGGTGTTACCTGCACGACTAAAGGCCCAGGAGTCCGCGTTGGGTGCGGATACGAAAGCTGATACCTCGGTAATTGAACATGCACCGGAAATCTTGCCCGGTTTTGCGGGAGGTGACAGAAGTTTATATCAGTATTTATCCAGCCATCTCAGGTATCCATCTGATGCGGTAAGAGATGAAATATCGGGTAAAGTAATGGTCAGGTTTACGGTTTGTGCCGACGGACAACTGTGCGATTACGAGGTGCTGGAAAGTCCGGCTGAGAGCCTTAGTCAGGAAAGCTTACGTGTGATCAGGAATATGCCGCGCTGGACACCGGCCCAAAAGGATGGTGAAGCAGTAAAGGCTATTTATACATTACCCGTTATTTTTAAATTGCAATAGCTAGCATGGTCCATTCCCTTTTCGAAGATTTTAAAACATTGCATGTGCTGGTTATCGGCGATGTGATGCTGGACAGGTACTGTTGGGGCGACGTAAACCGTATTTCGCCGGAGGCTCCTGTACCTGTAGTGCGTATCAGTAATTCCGACAGCAGGCTAGGCGGAGCTGCTAATGTGGCCATCAATTGTAAGGCCCTGGGCGCCAGGGTAAGCCTGGCTACCGTTATCGGCGATGATGAGGCGGGGGATACGCTCCTGCACTTACTGCAGGAAGGAGACATTGGCGACGAGCTGATTCAAAAGAGCGGACAGCGCAAGACAACCACGAAGACCCGCATCATGAGCAGGAGCCAGCAGATGATACGGCTGGACGAGGAAAGTGTTCATTATCTTTCGGTAGAGGAAGAACATCCTTTTATAGATGCCTGCCTGCGTTTCTTGCAGATACAGAAACCAGATGTGGTCATACTGGAAGATTACAATAAAGGCGTGCTTAAGGAGAACGTGATCCGGAAGATAATTGCACACTGTCGCACCCTGAAGATAGCGGTAGCAGTAGATCCCAAATACGAACATTTCTTTGCTTATAAAGGTGTGACTATTTTTAAACCCAATCTGAAAGAAGTCCGGGAAGGCCTTCAGCTCCCGGTGAAGCCGCCCGAAATAGACGTATTGAACGAAGTGCATCTACGCCTGAAAGCGGAGCTGGGGCACGAGGTGTCTTTAATTACTCTTTCGGAGCATGGGATGTACTATGCGGACGATGTGCAGGAAGGCATATTGCCGGCACATTTGCGTAGCATAGCCGATGTGAGTGGTGCCGGAGACACGGTTATTGCGGTAGCGGCGATGGTCTATGTGCTGACCCGGGATGTGCGGCTGACTGCGCAGTGCGCCAATATTGCCGGCGGACTGGTATGCGAAACTTCGGGTGTGGTACCCATAGACAAAGAACGACTTATACAGGAAGCAGCGCAGCTGTCTTTCTGATTCATATTCATCAACAATAAATCAGTAAACAATGTCATTAATTACCGTAGGCTCCATGGCCTTCGATGCGCTGGAAACCCCTTTTGGGAAAATAGATCGTACTATAGGTGGCTCAGCCGTGTATGTAGCCTGGGCTGCTTCTAATTTTTACCGGCCCTGCAAACAGATATCCATAGTGGGTGGTGATTTTCCTCAGGAGGAAATGGATCAACTGTCAGCCAGGGGCGTAGACTTTGAGGGTGTAGAAATCGTACCTGAGGGTAAATCTTTTTTCTGGAGTGGACGCTACCACCTGGACATGAATACCCGCGATACCCTGGTTACAGATTTGAATGTACTGGCCCAGTTCAATCCCGTCGTTCCTGAAAGCTATCAGGATTGTCAATACCTGATGCTGGGCAACCTGGTGCCGGCCCTGCAGCAAAGTGTGATGAAACAACTGAAGCAACGTCCTAAGCTGATCGTAATGGATACCATGAATTTCTGGATGGATACCGCCTGGGACGACCTGTTGGAAACCGTTAAGTTGGTGGATGTATTGGTGGTAAACGATAGCGAGGCGCGCCAGCTTTCGGGAGAATATTCCTTGGTGAAAGCAGCAAAAAAAATAATGGCTATGGGTCCGCGCTACCTGGTCGTGAAGAAAGGAGAGCACGGTGCTTTGCTGTTTCATGGTGATCAAATGTTTTCCGCCCCTGCTTTGCCGCTCGAGGTAGTATTTGACCCTACCGGTGCGGGCGACACTTTTGCCGGCGGGTTTATTGGGCACCTGGCACAGACCGGCGATGTGAGTTTTGAAAATATGAAGACCGCCATCATTGTGGGCTCTGCCATGGCCTCTTTCTGCGTTGAAAAATTCGGCACGGAGCGCATGAAGGAAATTTCACAAAAAGATATTCAGGAAAGGATCGCGCTTTTCGCCCAATTGGTTTACTTTGAGTCGCCGGTCGCTTAAATAATGCGCCGGTACCCCCTCACTGATATTGAAACAGACAGATAATTATGTTACACAACAAAACCAAGATCATTGCTACGGTTGGCCCGGCCTCTGATTCATATGAGAAATTGCTGGGCTTGGTACACGCAGGCGTAAACGTGTTCCGGCTTAATTTTTCACATGGCACACATGAGCAACATGCTGTGGTGATAGAACGCATCAGGAAAATTAATGCCGCTTACCCCTTTAATATTGCGATACTGGCCGACTTGCAAGGCCCTAAACTCCGCGTGGGAGAGCTTAAGGATAATGCCCTGGTATTAGCCCCGGGCGACATCATTACCTTTACCAGCGAATTAGGTGCAGGCGACAAAGATTCTCTTTATATATCCTATCCGGGCCTTCACAGGGATGTGAAGACCGGAGAACATATTCTGCTAGATGATGGTAAACTGGATACCCGGATAGTAGCTGTAACCAATGAGGGTTCGGTGCAGGCGGAAGTCATCATCGGTGGCATCTTATTACCCCGGAAAGGCGTGAATCTTCCGGATACAAATATTTCTATTCCTTCGCTCACGGAGAAGGATTATCGCGATCTTGATTTTATTATAGAGCAAAAGATAGACTGGATAGGTTTGTCCTTTGTAAGAAAGCCCAGGGACATAGAAGATTTGCGTTCTTTTTTGAAACAGAAAGGGAGTACGGCAAAGATTATTGCCAAGATTGAGAAGCCGGAGGCGGTCATCCACCTCAGGGAGATCATATTGGCATCGGATGCTGTAATGGTGGCGCGGGGCGACCTGGGCGTAGAAATGCCGGTGGAGAAAATACCCATGATCCAAAAGGAAATAGTACGTAAATGCATTCATCGTGCCAAGCCGGTGATTATTGCTACGCAGATGATGGAGAGCATGATGGAACGTACACGTCCCAACAGAAGTGAGATTACCGATGTGGCCAATGCCGTTATGGAAGGCGCCGATGCCCTGATGCTGAGTGGTGAAACGGCCATGGGACTGCACCCGGAGCTGGTCATCACCACGATGAGTAATATTATTCGCGAGGTAGAAAAGGAAGCGACGGTGTATAACCGTAACCTGGTGCCCCAACCTCATTCGCCCTCGTTCCTTAGCGATGCTTTGTGTTACAATGCTTGTAAAATAGCCGAGGATGTGCGGGCCAGAGCCCTGATAGGTATGACACAGAGCGGCTATACCGGCTTTATGCTAAGTAGCTTCAGGCCTTACGCACACTTGTTTGTATTTACCAAGACCGAGGCGCTGATTAACCAGCTTAGCCTAAGCTGGGGCGTACAGGCTTTCTATTATGACAAAGAAGAGAGTGTAGATGATATAATTACGGATCAGCTTTCGTTCCTTAAAGAGAAAGGCCTGTTGCAGCAGGGGGATGTGGTGGTCAATACCGGTAGC
>JBEBUO010000198.1:0-4680 GCA_040393285.1 Taibaiella helva
TCTGTCGCCTTCGACTCCGCTCAGGCTGACACGCTTTTGCATGGTGGCTAAAGTAGAACCACTCATGCATCAGGCAGGCACTTTTCATTTTGAGACGCACGCCACTGCGCCCGAAGTATCTTTCCCGACCTTTGGGAGGGATCTCAAGGGTATCGTAGTACTGCTATTTATAAATGTTGAGATCCCTCCGTTCGGTCTCTGCGCTTCACTACGTTCCGCTACGAGCCCTCCATCGGGATGACAAGAAAAAGGGTGTTGTGACGAGGAGCACTTCTATTAGAAATGAAGTAAGGAGCCCGCATTATTAATGCGAATATCACCGTAATGACCCCTGGGCTTTACGGGTTGAGAGCTGCACTGTAGGTGCTTACAGCATGACCGAAAGAAGGTGGTGCTTCGAGAAAACGCCGCGCGTCTGGATCGGCAGTGAGCATCCAGGCACGCGAAAGGATTGGCTTCGCCGAGAAAGTTCGCGCCTAGCGGTGGCAGCACACCTTCCAGGCACGCGAAAGGATTCGCGCTAGCGGCTTCGCTGTGCTACGCCTACTGCTTCATCCATTTATGCCGGTGGAGTACCAAACCGTCTTTATTTTTGAGGGTAAGTATATACAGCCCCTGGGGCAGATGCCGTACATCTATATGCCATTCCTGCTGCCCGGCAGACAGCGACTGCTGCATCAACTCTTTCCCTTCCAGGTTGTAGGTTATGGCATAGGCTGCTTGCCCCCCTTCTGGTTGTTCAATGGTCAGCACGGCGCTTGCCGGGTTAGGGTGTATCACATATTGTTCGCTTTCAGGCGTTACGGAAGTAATACCAGATGAGCCCATAGATACTTCTCTCATGGCGCAGTTACATAATTTGTACAACGCATACCCGCCGGTCTGGGTATTCCGGTTGTATTCAAACAAGCGAAACTGGTAGCTTGCTGCCGAGTCCAGACCAGTAATGTCAGCCGTATTAGCATCGCCGTCATACAGCACAAAGTTGCCATTACCCAGGTCGTCACCGCTACCAAAAGTGGCATCCGCTGTGTAATCTGTTCCGTCCAGGGGAAATGCATCTACTGCTTTATTTTTTGCTGCCACAACCAGTCGCCTGTTGCCATTACCATTGGTCCAGTGGAGCGTCACAGCACTAGACGAGGTCACCGTAGCTTCCAGGGCACTGGCATTCGTAGCAGGTTGCAACATCAGGTCGTAATCGGGTGTGCCGGTAGCGGAGGAAATGCAGTTCCAGGGCAGGGCATCAAGGGCAGTCCAGAAAGCATTGCTACTGCCATCCACTACCCTTTTGTTAAGTATTACTGCCCAGGTATAGCCATTACTTGTGCGGGCCAGTATGCTAGCCGTGCCATCAATAGCACCGGTATGCCACCAGTTATTGAAGTTATTGACTGTCCAGCCTTTTGCATAGTTGGCATTGGCGGCAGAAGGTGTCACCATGGTATTGATGGTGCTGCTGCTTAGTATATCTGGCTTGGTGTTAAAATTATCGACTGCTGTAATCAGCCTTACCAGGTCGGAAGCCGTAGCTATCCATCCGCCGTGGGCACCCATAGCTGCTACATGCAGGCCGCCATATTCCCAGGGCACTATAGTTCCGTCCCCGTTACTATTGAGCGTACCACCACCATTGCCGATGTACTCGCCCTCCCTTTCCTGTTTCTGCATTTTATAATTTGTAGCAATTGACATATCGCAGGCGCCTACTAAAGCCATAATACTATCGCGCACATAATCTTCGTAGCGCACACCTGTCCGGCTTTCTATTATTTTCCCCAGAATAAGGTAGCCCATATTGGAATAATTGTAGGTGGTGCCGGGAGCTGTATCCAGGCCTTTTTCCAACAAAAAGCCGACGAGTGAGGCCTCGGACACGGGATTGCTTGTACCCATTACGGCCGACACATGCAAGGGGGCCACAATAGGATCACAGCCGCCGTGCTGTACTGTGTAAGGGGCGGTAGGATTAGGAAAACAATTCTGGTCGCGGTTCCAGCCGGCAGTATGCTCCAGCAGCTGTTGCACGGTGATGTCGTATATACGACTATCGGTAATAGTAAGTGCAGCAAAGTCCGGATCATTTTCCAGCAATCCTCCGGTTCCGAATACTTTATCGCCCAGCTGGATGGCGCCCTGCTCTACCAGTTTCATCACTGCTATACCCGTTACCGGTTTCGATAAGCTGGCTATACGAAAGCGATGGTATGGCTGTGTGGCCTCCGTACCTTCCGTATTGGCATGGCCAAAAGCACGCAGGTAAATGATCTTCCCCTCTTTTGAAAGTGCAAAAGTGGCACCGGGAATATTATAGGTGTTCAAAAACGACTGAACACTGGCATCGCAAGCGGTCATAAACGGATTGGCAATTCCGGTTTGCGCATGGCCCACAAAGCTGCTGAAATGCAGGCACAGGGCAGGAAGCAGGCAGCTAATAAATTTTGTTTTCATAATGGTTGGGATTTTATAGAGCATAAAAATATAAATTTATAAGCGTTTAAACAATAGCCTGGTGATAATATATTTATGTCCAGGCAGCGCTATTTCTTTTCGCGTGCAAGGCTGGTCAACTTCCGGAAGCAGACCCTGGAAGCGGGTCATCCAAGACGACTATTTAAGGCTTGCCCACCCTTTGCTGTACAACGGTACCCTCAATAAATTCTTATAAAGCAGTCCGTTCCTGCTTTTCAGGCGATCGCCCAAGCAGCTTTTTCAATACATTTACACTACGGTGCGGAAGACAAGAAGGGCTGATAGCAACGTACTTCACGAGGTGAAGCAACTGCGACCGGAAAGCCTGTCAATCCGCGCCAGGCACACATCAATACAAATCACATTATGGAACTGCAAACGGAAAGAATGAGCCTCAGGAAAATCACCCCTGAATTGATTCACCATTATTTCAACACCTTAGGCAAGCAACAGATTATGGAACTGCTGGGTCTTGAGGAGGCAGAGTACTCTACCTACCGGCAAATGCATGAGGAAGGAATGGAGACCTTCCGCCTTACCATGCTGTATTTCTTATTGATCAGGAAAGCGGATGGCAGCATACTCGGCAATTGTGGCTTCCATACCTGGAATAAGACACACCACAGGGCAGAGCTTTTCTATGCCCTGAAAAGAGATGAGGACAAGGGGCAGGGCTACCTCACAGAAGTACTGCCTCTGGTGCTGGCCTTTGGGTTTTCCGACATGGGGCTACACCGTATAGAAGCCTGTGTGGCTGCCCGGAATACACCATCTGTGCGCTTATTGCAGCGCCAAGGCTTTGTACAAGAGGGTACGCTTCGGGAGCACTACCTGGTTGATGACGTTTACGAAGACTCTGATGTTTATGCCCTGATCAGCAGGCCAAGTGGCACGCGTGCAGCTGTCTGATCATGGGCCGGCATCTCGTCCATTGTTGATAAACTTATCCTGCTCTGAATTGTTAGCTACATAAACAGGATGGGGCCGAAGGGAACAGAGCACACTTGAGGATGCAGATAAAAGTCGCAATACCCCCCTTTATTTGTCTTGTCTGCCCTCGGCTGCTTCCGTCATATTTCGGAGCTTTGTCCTGACATAGTTCACCACCTTTTAAAGCAGTACAACCAATGAAAAAGCTACAATTCACAAAAGAAATCAAGGCGCCCGCCCAGAAAGTCTGGGATATTCTTTGGCAGCCCAACACGTACACCCAATGGACTAAGCCCTTTAACCCCGAAGATTCCGGTGGGTCGATCCAGAGCGACTGGCAGGTAGGCGGAAAGACCCTGTTTCTCGATAGTAAGGGCAACGGCATGGTAAGCACCATAAAGACTAAAAACGAACCCTATGATATGGTATTCGAGCACCGGGGCGAAGTGATTGATGGTAAGGAAGACACCAGCAGCGAAAAAGTAAAATCCTGGGCCGGCTCCCTGGAGGAATACCATCTCTCCGAGCTCAACGGCATCACGACACTAACAGCGGCGGTGCAAACAGGAGAAGAGTGGGCAGCGCATATGCAAACCGGATTTACCAAGGGTTTGGAAGAGGTGAAGCGACTTGCAGAACAATAAAAATTAATCTTTCAAAAGCATACTAACATGGATAAGCCAATAGCCCATTCACTTAAGATCGTGATTCCTGTATATCGCATGCACAGTCAGCTGTTTCAAAACATGCTGCACAGCATCCGTGAGGATGATGCTCAAAAACGCCTGGCTAACGCCACCAACCATTTTACCTGGATGGCGGGCAACCTCGTCAATTGCAGGTATTGGCTGGCCGGGGTACTGGGCCTGCCCGATAAGGATCCGCATGAAGATTTATTTAAGGATGCGAAAGCATTGGACCCGGGTATCCGGTATCCCCCACTGGATGAGCTGAAAGCAGCGTGGCATAAGATCTCACCGCGCGTGTACCAGGCCTTATTGTTGGTGGAGGAGGCGGAGCTTAGCCAGGCCTATACCTTTGGTATGGATACGCCCTATGTGGAAGAAAACAAATTAAATATGGTGGGCATGAGCCTGGACAGGGAGGCTTACCTGCTGGGGCAACTGGGCCTGATGCGGAGGGCGCTGGGCTATGAGGGGGTGCGCTACGACCTGGATGATGAACTCAGCTATTAGCATAAAGTATTGTCGTCCCGACCTTTTGGAGGGATCTCAAAGGTATCGTAGTACTGCTATTTCTAAATGTTGAGATCCCTCC
>JBEBUO010000199.1:0-4656 GCA_040393285.1 Taibaiella helva
AGAACAACATACCACTTTCATCAAGCAACTGGCCGCACAGTTGGGCTTTGACTATTGTGGTATTGCCGAAGCTGCTTTTATGGAAGACGATGCCCGGAGGCTTGAGAAATGGCTACAGAAAGGTTACCAGGGTAACATGGGCTATATGGAACGGCATTTCGACCTGCGTACCGATCCGGCCAAACTCGTGCCTGGGGCCAAATCCGTCATCACGATGATGATGAATTATTTTCCAGGAGAGGAACAGCAGGCCGGGACGCCTAAAATTGCCCGTTATGCCTGGGGTAAGGATTATCATGAGGTGATCCGGTCCAGGATGAATGATTTTCTGGCGCGTATACGGGAAACGATTGGTGAAGTATCGGGCCGTGGCTTCGTAGACAGCGCCCCGGTACTCGAAAGAAGCTGGGCGGTAAAAAGCGGTTTGGGCTGGGTAGGTAAAAATGGCAACCTGATCAATAAACAATCGGGCTCGTACTTCTTCATTGCCACCCTTATTGTAGACCTTGAGTTGATCTATGACGACCCCTTTGCTGCCGACTATTGCGGTACCTGCACCCGCTGTGTGGACGCCTGTCCTACGGATGCCATCGTTGGCCCCGCCGTGGTGGATGGTAGCCGATGCATTTCCTATCTGACCATTGAGCTGAAAGACGAGTTGATCGCACCGGAATTTAAAGATAAGATGGCCGGCTGGATGTTTGGTTGCGACATCTGCCAGGAAGTCTGTCCCTGGAACCGCTTTTCCCAGCCGCATCAGGAAGCCGCTTTTAGTCCGCTTCCGGAACTGCTGGACCTCAGCACGGCCGAATGGAAAGCCATGGAAGAGGATACGTTCAGGGCCCTGTTAAAAAACTCTCCGCTAAAACGCAGCAAGTGGAAAGGTATTCAGCGTAATCTACGCATGCTTGACGATACCAACACCTTCATGTAGTATTAAAATAGTGCTAAAAGCGGGATATTTGCAACGTGCAGGTAGGGCTCATGGCTTTTTGGTGTTTCCTCCTCTCATTTCGGTTTTAACAGCGCAATTTATTCAGCTCATGAGAAAATTTTATGCCATTGTCCTTTTGCTGGCTGGAGCATTCAGTCAGGGATATGCTAATGAAGGGGATACCACCGTTGTGCTGGCGCACCAGCAACAACAACTTTCCTGGTATGAGAGCTATGATACTGATGTGAGCTTTCCCGACGGTACACTCAGTTACCGGAAAATCATTATGGAAGTGACCCTGGGAAAATACGCTTGCGAAGGTTATGATCCCAGCAATCCGGGAGAAGGACCTAATAATACAGGCTGGTGCAGCGACTGGGATTATGATATGCACGTGATCGCCATGGTGCCAGGAGGAGATACGATGGAGCTGGGCCGCTTGATTACCCCATATGCCAATTCCAACTTTCCGCGTACACCGGCTAACTGGGAACATCCTTACGTATTTGATGTAACAGATTACTATCCCATATTGAAAGATGACATGGGCCTGCGGGTGTTCTATGCAGGATGGTCGGGCGGCTTTACCGCTTCCATAAAGTTTTACTTTATTGAGGGTACACCGGCAAGGAATGTAGTAGGTATTGATAATTTATGGCAGGATGGATATAGTTATGGTAATACGGAAGATCCTATTGACAACAACATTACGGAAAGAAGCCTGAACATGCCGCTGGATGCTGTTTCGGCCGAAGCCAAACTGATCATTACCGGGCATGGCGGGGATAGTCCTGAGAACTGTGCTGAATTTTGCAAAAAATGGTACCAATTTAAAGTAAACGGCCAGATGGTGGTACAAAACGACATCTGGCGTGATGACTGCGGCTCAAACTTTCTGTACCCGCAATCGGGCACCTGGATTTATGACCGGGGCAACTGGTGTCCCGGCGACCTCGTACGTGAACATGTGCTTAAAGTGCCTGCGTCCATAGCATCCGGTCAGCCATTTACTACCGATCTTGATTTCCAGAACTACACTTCTGCCAATAATGGTGCCTCTTATAAAGTAGCAGCGGCTATGTTTTATTATGGCGACTTCAACCGGGAGCTCGATGCGGCAATAGAAAGCATCATCAGCCCTAATGACCTGGAAGAGCATTATCGGTTCAATCCCATTTGCGGCCAACCCCGGATTAAAGTGAAAAACTATGGCGGTACGGCGATTACCACCATCAAATTTGAATATGGTCTTGAGGGCCAGTCGCTTGCTACATATACTTGGACCAATAATCTGGCACCCCTGGCGGAAGCCGATGTAGACCTGCCTGTGATGCCCGAATTGAATGGTGTAACTGGTGATAACAACCAATTTGTGGCGCGGATTCTGGAGGTAAATGGCGTAGCGGACGAAGATAGTTTTAATGATGAACGGAACAGTACATTCAGTGCAGCACCTGTGTGGCAGGGGGGGCATTTTAGGGTAGATTTTAAAACTTCGGGAAATATCCAGCAATATGTAAACAAAGTTAACTGGACCATAAAAGATGCTTCTGGCAACATCGTGGCTCAGCGGGAAGGCGAGGCAGGTAGTACCCGCTATCTCGACACGGTGCAACTTGATAATGGTTGTTATGAGCTTGAAGTAGATGCTTCCTATCTCGGCTACGGACTTAATTTTTTTAATTATTTCCCTGGTGGTTATTTCCGGATATATGATATGGCCACAGGCAACAAACTTAATATACCTAAATGTGACTTAGGGTCCACCGGGCTGGCTGGTAATTTTGGCAACGGTTTTACCCATTATTTTGTGGTGCAAAATGCCAATTCCGTTCATGAAACGGTTTCTTCTTACAGCCTGAATATTTATCCAAACCCCGCCACGGAATATATATATGTGGAAGTATTGGGGCAGATCCGGCAGGAAGCAGAGATTCAACTCATCAATACTTTAGGACAATCGGTATTTGTAACCAAAAGCCGGCAGCAAAAAATTACAATACCCACACAAGGAATAGCCAACGGTGTATACACCTTGGTCTATAACACAGGCGATGCTCAGAGACAAGAGAAGATCGTGATTTCGAGATAGGAACAGCAAAACGGGAAAAGCTCTGAATAATTTCAGGGCTTTTTTTTGTTGTTTTTTTTCCGGCACGCATTAATTATTAGTTGTATTTTATTCATTTTTAGTTTAGGTTTGAGCCATAAAAAATTACCTATGGGATTATTTGCAAAAAAACAATTAGGCCAGTTAATAGCAGAAGCAGGAGATAATGAGCGGGGGTTGAAAAGAACATTAAGCTCCGGCGCACTGGTGGCACTGGGGATTGGCGCTATTATTGGTGCCGGTTTATTTTCGTTGACAGGTATTGCAGCTGCGGATAATGCCGGCGCTGCAGTAATGATCTCTTTCATCGTGGCGGCCATTGGTTGTGGTTTTGCAGGACTTTGCTATGCAGAGTTTGCCTCTATGATTCCGGTAGCCGGAAGCGCCTACACGTACTCTTATGCTACCATGGGTGAGCTGATTGCCTGGATCATTGGTTGGGACCTGGTATTGGAATATGCCCTGGGTGCAGCTACTGTGGCCGTAAGCTGGTCGCAATACGTGGCTAAGTTTCTTAGCAATTTCGGCATTCACATACCAGCATCTTTGCAACACGGCCCCTGGGATGTAGTTAACGGTGCGCATATGGGCGGCATTGTTAACCTGCCTGCTATTCTGATTATCTGCCTGTTGTCCTTGCTGTTAATCAGGGGCACCAAGGAGTCGGCCTTGCTTAATAATATACTTGTGGTGCTGAAAGTAACGGTGGTGCTGGTGTTTATTATACTGGGCTGGGGATTCATGAATGAGGCCAATCATATACCCTTCATTGCGGTCAATGAAGGAGAGAATATGCTGAAAGCGGGGCAAATGTCTTTTATGGAGTTCTTTAAGAGTGATTACTTCGGGCATTACGGCTGGAGTGGTATCTTACGCGGAGCAGGCGTGGTGTTTTTCGCATTTATTGGTTTTGACGCGGTGAGTACGGCAGCACAAGAGGCTAAAAATCCGCAGCGGGGCATGCCCATAGGGATTATCGGATCCTTGATCATTTGTACCTTACTGTACGTATTGTTTTCTTATGTACTTACAGGACTGGAACACTACCTCACCTTTAAAGGTGACGCCAGTCCGGTAACGACTGCTTTTGCCAAGACCGGCTATACTTTTCTTAATTCCTTCCTGGCCATCGCTATCATTGCCGGTTATACATCGGTGATGCTGGTGATGCTGATGGGCCAGAGCCGTGTGTTTTATAGCATGAGTGTGGACGGGCTGTTGCCTAAAATGTTTGGTGATTTACACAAGAAAAACCGTACCCCCTGGAAAACCAATATCGTGTTTATGTTGTTTGTGAGCCTTTTCGCAGGTTTTGTACCGGTTTCCGACCTGGGACATATGGTGAGCATAGGCACACTGTTTGCTTTTGCCCTGGTATGTATCGGCGTGATTGTGATGCGCAAGACCAATCCTGATGCCAAGCGGGGATTCCGCACGCCTTTTGTGCCGGTATTACCTATATTGGGCGTGTTGGTATGCCTGGTACTGATGCTTGGCCTGCCGGTAGAGAGCTGGGAACGTCTGGGTATCTGGCTGGCGCTGGGCATGCTGATTTATTTCGGCTACAGCCGTAAACATAGTAAGTTGAACAAGAACCGCTAAGCATAATTTA
>JBEBUO010000200.1:0-4644 GCA_040393285.1 Taibaiella helva
TGTATTTACCCAAGAACCGTTCGAAGCAAACGCCATTCCTTATTTTGATTCATGGCGGGGGATGGGTGGCCGGGGATAAATCAGATATGAATGCCTTGCAGGATAGCTTATTGAGCCGGGGAATTGCATCGGCCTCTATGAGTTATCGTTATGTGTCCGGCAGCTTGCATTACGAAGCACTGATGCAAGATATAGCGAAGGCGCTTGCGTTTTGCAGCGAGCACGGCAAAGATTGGCAGACGCGGACCAGCCACTTTATTATTGGGGGAATGAGTGCCGGTGCGCACATGTCACTGCTGTATGCCTACCATTATGATGTGACGAATAAGATTGCAGGTGTGATCTCCGCTGCCGGACCCACAGATTTGTCCAATACGGATTACCTTAACTATACGGCAGTGATTGGCTTGCTGGATGAGGTGGAAAAAATGGTCGGGGCAACTTACATCCCTGGTCAACCCCTTGATACCAGGTTTTGGATTTCCAGTCCCCGGGCGCATGTGCGCAATGTGCCTACATTGCTGCTACATGGTGATCACGATGTGATCGTTCCCTATGCGCAAGCCACCGAATTGGCTGCTGATTTAGCTGATGCCGATTATCCACACAAACTGGTGACATTCGCTGGTGCCAACCATGATCTGGGTCTGGCTAACCCTACCTATTATCAGTTGCTACTCAGCGAGATCATCGATTGGTGCCTGACTTATGGAAATTAGAACGACCGCTTAAACCAGTTCTGCCTCCAGATCATAATCATAGGCTTTGGTGATACGGGCCTGAACAAATTCGCCGATAGGCAGTTCCCGGTCGGTATTGATAATTACTTCGTTATCAACCTCTACACTGTCATATTCTGTACGACCAATATAGCGCCCGGCTTCTAGTTTGTCCACGAGTATCTTCAGCTCCCGCCCAATCAATTCCTGGTTCTTTTCATAAGAAATCTCTTGTTGTACTTCCATGATTTCCTGGGCGCGACTTTCTTTTTCTTCTGATGAGAGGCTGTCCTTCAGTTCATACGCACTCGTGTTTTCCTCATGTGAGTACGTAAAGATGCCGACCCGCTCAAAACGCATTTCTTCCAGGTATGCCTTTAGCTCTTCTACATCCTCGCGGGTTTCACCGGGGAAGCCGGTAATCATGGTCGTGCGGAGCGCTATGCCGGGCACCTGTTCCCGAATGCGGTGAATGAGTGCACTCATCTCTTGCTTGGTAATCTGCCGTTTCATAGCTTTTAACATCCGGTCGCTGCAATGTTGCAGCGGCATGTCCAGGTAGTTGCAAATGTTGGGCCTTTCTTTTATCGCATCCAGAATTTCGAGTGGGAATTTTGAAGGGTAGGCATAGTGCAGTCTGATCCAGTGTAATCCCGGAATATCGGAAAGGTGCCTGAGCAGGTCGGGTAGGGCACGTTTTTTATAAATATCCAGGCCATAATAAGTCAATTCCTGGGCAATCAACATAATTTCCTTGACGCCGTTCTTTACCAGATGCTTGGCTTCTGTTACAATTTCTTCAATGGTTTTAGAAATATGTCCGCCACGCATGAGGGGGATAGCACAAAAGGAACAGGTACGGTTACACCCCTCGGATATTTTGAGGTAAGCATAGTGTTTGGGTGTGCTGAGCAGGCGTTCGCCCAGTAGTTCTTTTTTAAAATCAGCATTTAATTCCTGCAAAATAAAAGGTAGTTCCAGTGTGCCAAACCAGGCATCTACTTCCGGGATTTCCTTGGCCAGGTCTTGCCGGTAGCGCTCGCTGAGGCAGCCGGTTACCAGCACTTTATCCAGTTTGCCCTGTTCTTTCAGTGCTACTTGCTCAAGTATGGTATTGACCGATTCTTCTTTCGCCTTATCAATAAAGCCACAAGTATTCACGACCACAATATTATGGTCAGCTTGTTCATTTTCGTGGGCCACATCAATTTCGTTGGCGCGCAACTGTCCGCTCAGTACTTCACTATCCACTAGGTTTTTGGAGCACCCCAGGGTAATAATGTTGACTTTGTTCTGCTTTAAGGTTCTGCTCTTCATGCGCTGCTTTAAAAAATAAGGCTGCAAAGGTACTACAAAAATGGCATGACCAACCACAGTGCTCACCTAACGGGGCAAAGTCGCTTTTTAACTACCCGGGCAGTTCAGGATGAAAACGGGAAAGGGCCCAGGCGGCAACGAACTAATCAAACTCGTAACTCTGTACCGGAAAATTGAATACAGTACCCTCATTCAACTCCTCGCGGTAGCAAGACAGTGCCTTATCCATCAGGGCATTTTTGTTGTGTATAAAGACCAGGTTCTTAATCGTAATGGTCTCGGCATAGCCGTTTTTCACGAAAATACGTATGGAAAAATTACATTGTTTCGTGTTTTCGGGCAGGTTAAAATCATAGGTGCGGTCGTAATCAATGGGATTTGTCAGGTCGAAAGAATCTGTAAGTTTCATACTGGTAAGGGTGCTGCTGGTATCCGAGGCTACCATAAACTCCAATTGTACATTTGCCCTGATGTAGTCAGCATAAACGAATTCCTGTAGCGAAATATTGTCAAATCTGACCTGGCTGTCTCTGTCCGTAACAGGTGTGATGTCTTTGTCCTTACATGAGGCAAGCCCGATGGCCAGGCTCAGCAGCAAAACGATGGATCTTAGGAAAGGGGTAAATACGAGGCGCATGAACGATTAAATTATGGTGGTTAACTACAAAACGGAAACGATCCCTCAGAAATTGTGTGTGTTTAGAAATTCAAACTTGTGCCCGGAGCCACCTCATAAGGCGTTTTCCCCTGCTCAAAAATCCGTGTGGATTGAGTGCCCTGGATACTTACATCCTGGTCTTTAGCCCGGACCCAATTGCCTTCGCGTAAACCTATGACCGGAATGTCATTTTGGGTATGGAACTCCATTATCCTTGTTTCCCGCGTTTCTCCGTTATGTGTGGACCTGGGATCCGGATCGAGGTAATGCGGGTTTAGGTTAAACGGAACCAGCCCCAAGGTGGTAAAGGAAGGCGGGTAAACGATCGGCATATCGTTGGTAGTTTGCATGTTCACACCGCCTATATTGCTGCCTGCACTGCATCCCAGGTAGGGAACGCCCGCTTCCACAGTTGCCTTCAGAATAGTCATCAAGCCGAGTTCGTGTAGCTGCTTGACCAGTAGAAAAGTATTGCCGCCCCCTGTAAATAAGCCTTTTGCCTCTTGTAGCGTCTTGGCAGGGTCTGGCGAAGTATGCAGCCCGGTGAGTTTTTTTCCTATGGAAGCAAAAAAAGCGGCTGCCTTCTGGGTGTAATCCTCGTGGCTGAGGCCGCCAGGCCGGGCATAAGGTATAAAAGTGAGCTCTTCCACATCTTGAAACAAATCTACGAGCACCGGACGTAAATAAGCCAGATAAGCTTCGCCATATAAAGTGGAGGTACTGGCCAGAACAATATTCTTCATAAGCATTTAGCTAATAGCAGCGGCAAAGGTATTAAAGATTCAGCAGCACCACCATCAGCAGCATAGAAAAAAGCTGTCTAAAAAACCTATATCGTCTTTGCGAGGAAGAAACGACCGAAGTAATCTCATTATTATTTCGTGAGTTATAAATTATAGATTACTTCATTTCATTCGCCAGGACGGGCTTTTCAGACAGCTCCTTTCCTTTGAACTTATTGTTTTGAGGTTAAAACGCAATGCCTACGCTTATGGCAAAACGATTGTACTTTAAACGGGGATTGATAGGTGTACGCTCCATTTCGCCCATTTCATCATAATGGTTATAAGAGTTATATCCCTCCGCTACTTCATTAATATTAAATACCTGGCCTTTGGTAAGCTGGGTGCTCATATGGCTGTAGGTAATGCCTACACTCAAAATACCCCAGGAGGCATCAATACCTAAATCGCCGTTATATGCATAGTTTATAGACTGAATGTCTATTTCATGACTATATTCCTGATTAGGGCCGTAGTAAGAACTTTGGTAGTAAGAGGTATAAGCGAGTCCGATACCTGCCCGGTAATACAGGCCTACCCTTACTTCTTTAATGGGTTTAAAAGTAAGCTGGGGGCCTACACCAAGACGCAGGGCATAGGTGCCGATGGTTTCCGCATCATAATTGCTGCCGGCAACCGAACCCGGCCCAAAGGCCTGAAGCGCAAATCCTGAGTTGATACCCAGTTTTAACATGGGGGTGCCCAAGGAAAGGGCATTAATGTGCCGAACACGGCCGCTTTCTATACCTAGGGTAAGTACACCATTAGGGATTTGACCTTGGTAGGAAAATGCAGCTGCTTGCGGGAAAGCAGCTCCGGCCATGGGATTATTAAAAGCACCCAGCGGACGAAGGAAAGACAAGCGGAAGTAGCCATAGTTGAACTTGCCAAGATCCAGGGGTACAATGATCTTTACAGGACGTTCTTCCTCGTATACCAGTTCTGTATCCATTTCGTCATCAAGTTCCAGAGAATCCGTCTCCTGAGCATACAAACAATGACCGATGCTTAACAGCAGCATGGCGCCTAATAAACTTTTTTTCATAAAAGTGGTTTAATTAATAAATGAAGGTGTGCTTGTTAATCGTTTAATATATAGTGGATTACGCACAAAAATAGAAAGACTGGCGGAAATGACAAAGAAAATGTTAAATATTTTAAAGATAGT
>JBEBUO010000201.1:0-4627 GCA_040393285.1 Taibaiella helva
TAGAATATTTTGCGTTCATAATATCAACATTAATAAAATGGAAGGTATCAGGGCTGCGGATCAATACCAGGTGGTACGGTGTGGCCACGTTTGGGTTTGGGCGGTCCGCTCACCTTTTCCTGCAAAGCCTGAAAAACCACAAACAATACTGGTATCACCAATACGCCGAATAAAGTACCGATCAACATACCACCCACGGCACCTGTGCCTATGGAACGGTTACCTACGGCGCCTGCGCCTGCTGCCAACATCAACGGAACCAAGCCCAATATAAAAGCAAAAGACGTCATCAAAATGGGACGTAACCTGGCCTCTGCCCCTTGCAAGGCAGCCTGCACAAGGGGCATTCCGTTTCGCCTTCGTTCCAGGGCAAATTCTACGATAAGGATCGCATTTTTTGCCAGCAAACCAATGAGCATAATAAGGGTAATTTGCAAATATATGTTGTTAGACACCCCGAATAGCTGCGCAAAGATAAAGGCGCCGGCCAGACCGATGGGTAAGGACAACAGGATAGCGAAAGGCAGTATATAGCTGCCATATTGTGCACATAATAACAAGTAGACAAATACTATCACCAAAAGAAAGATAAACCCTGTTTGCCCTCCGGCCGAAAGTTCTTCCCGCGTCATGCCGGAAAATTCATAGCCATAACCATCAGGCAAAGCCTCAACAGCCACTTCTTCAATAGCTTTGATGGCATCACCTGAGCTATATCCAGCATTAGGCGCACCGGTAACACCCATAGAGGTATAGAGGTTAAAGCGTGTGATGGCTTGTGGGCCATAAACCTTGTTCAAACTGATAAAACCGGTTATTGGCGCCATCATTCCCTGGCTGTTACGCACGTACACATTATTTAAACTTTGTGGATTTGTTCTGAATGCCGCATCCGACTGGAATATTACCCGGAACTGCTTCCCGAACTGGTTAAAGTTGGAAGCATATACCCCACCATAATAGCCCTGAAGCGTATTGAGGATGTCACTCACCGTAAGTCCGGCTTCCTTGGCTTTGGCTACGTTCACACTTATCTCATACTGGGGAAAGTTAGGATTGAATGGTGTGGTTGCATATTGTATTTCGGGCCGGTCGCTTAAAGCAGACAGGAAATCGGAGCTTATCTTATAAAAACTGGCTATATCACCTCCCGTTTTATCCTGCAATTCAAACTGGAAACCGCCCGACATACCGAATCCCTGGAGTGTGGGAGGGGAAAAGAAGACGACCTTAGCATCACGGATGCCTGAGGTTCTGGCAAATAGCTGGCCGATAATAGCCTGAACATCCTGACCAGCCCCTTTTCGCTCTGCCCAGGGTTTCAGCTTCATAATTACCATGCCGTAGTTACTTCCTGAGCCACTTATCATACCCCGGCCATTTACCTTGAGTATATTGCCAATCTCCGGAATGGTACGGGCAATGGCCTCTACCTCTTGGGTGATCTCCTCGGTTCTTTCTACCGATGCTGAGGGCGGCAAGGCAACATCCGCCATCACCGTTCCCATATCCTCATTGGGCACAAATGTGGTTGGGGTATTTTCCATCAAGACAAAAAACGCCGCTGCAAATAAGGCAATACCACTCCAGGCTAACCATTTCTTCCTGATAAGGAATCCCACAGCATGCTTGTACTTCGAAGTCGTTGTGGTAAACGCCACATTAAAGGCCGTATAAAACCGCTGTAGTAAATTCTTTTTATGACCATCGGTTGCATGAGGTTTTAGAAAAATAGCACATAAGGCAGGACTTAGGGTCAGTGCATTAACGGCTGATAGTACGATGGCAATGGCCAGTGTTAAGCCAAATTGTTTGTAAAAGACACCTGATGAGCCGGCGATAAAACTTACCGGTACAAACACAGCCGCCATGACCAGGGTTATGGAAATCAACGCACCAGTGATCTCACCCATCGCATCCTTACTAGCCTCCAGCGCCGAGGTATACCCGGCATCCAGCTTGGCATGCACGGCTTCCACGACGACAATAGCATCATCGACCACAATACCAATAGCGAGAACAAGGGCAAATAAAGTAAGCAGGTTTATGGTAAAGCCAAACAGGCTCAGGAAGAAAAAAGTACCAATAATAGCCACCGGAACAGCAATAGCAGGAATAAGTGTGGAACGAAAATCCTGCAAGAAAACGAAAACAACTAGAAATACCAGTAAAAACGCTTCTATAAGAGTGGTGATTACCTTTTCAATAGAGGCATCCAGGAAATCGTTGGCATTGACTAATGTGGCATAGCTGATACCGGGAGGAAAGGAACCAGACGCATCTTCCAATACTTTAAGACTTCCATCTATCACCTCTTGCGCGTTAGAGCCCGCTGTCTGGCTAATGGCCACACCTATGGAAGGACTACCGTTTGTAGTTGAATTGGACGCATAGCTCATGGCACCTAATTCCAGGCGGGCTATATCTTTGAGGCGGAGCAACTGGCCATTACCTACTGTTCTGATAATGATATTTTCAAATTCCTCAATGGTTTTAAGGCGACCTGTATACTTGATTACATACTGAAACGATTGATTACCCTGCTCACCAAATTGACCCGGTGCTGCTTCCACATTTTGCTCGGCAAGTGCCGCATTAATGTCGGAAGGCACCAAACCATACGCTGCCATCACATCAGGCTTTAACCAGATGCGCATAGAGTAATCCATTTGCCCGAAGGCCATGGCTTCACCCACTCCCGTCACCCTTTTGATCAGCGGAATCAGGTTAATCTCTGCATAGTTCTGGAGAAAGGTCTGATCGTAAGCCGGGTTTTCACTATAAAGTGTAAAAATAACCAGGTTACTACTCTGGCTTTTGGCGGTGGTCACGCCGGATCGTGTCACTTCTGCCGGCAGTAAGGAGGTGGCACGCGCCACGCGATTCTGCACATTCACGGAGGCCAGATCAGGATCAACGCCTAAACCAAAATTTACCGTAATGCGGGCGGAACCATCGTTACCGGAAGAAGAAGTCATATAAGTCATGCCCTCTACTCCGTTAATTTGTTCCTCCAGGGGAATGACAACACTGTTGAGTACCACATCAGCATTCGCACCCTGATAGTTGGCCGTAACGACCACCGTAGGCGGTGCAATCTCAGGATATTGTGAAACCGGCAGAGACACCAAGCCCAACACCCCTAAAAGAACAATAAATATAGAAATGACCGTTGATAATACAGGTTGGTCGATAAAACGTTTAAACATAATTAAATTTCATTTTCCATGTAAGGCACTCGGGCCTGTGGCGGCCTATTCGAAAACTTAATCCACCTGGTGCTTTAAAAGGCTGTCCGCATTGACTTCTTTGGGATTAATGCGTAAATGCTCACGCAGGCCGGCCACGCCTTCCACAACAATTTTATCACCTGCCTGTAAGCCTTCGGTAACTACAAAAAAACGCCCGCCACTATTGTTACGGGTCTTTATCTCCGCACTTCTTACCATGCTGGAATCACCTAAAACATACACAAAGGTTTTGCCCTGTATCTCATAAGTCGATTTCTGGGGTACCAGAATCGCATCCTCCAAATTAGCGGGAATGCGTACCATGCCACTGCTACCGCTACGGATCACATTATTGGGGTTAGGAAAAGTTGCCCTCACCTGAACCGACCCTGTAGCGGTATTGATCAGGCCACTGGCGGTCTCCACCCTTCCCTTTTCAGAAAACTCCGTACCATCTGCCATCACCAGTGTTACCGGAGGCAGGGATTTCAACCTTTCTTCTGAGGTAGCCCCTTTTACAGACGTGGCAAAATGAAGCGCCTGTTTCTCATTGATAGAAAAATAGGCATACACCTGCCCAATGTTAGACACCGTGGTAAGCGGTGTACCCGTCGAAGGGCTAACAAGGCTGCCTATTTTTAATGGCAAGGTGCCTATTACGCCATTGACCGGGCTGGTGACCATGGTGTATCCCACATTGGTTCTCGCATTGACAAGTGTCGCTTCCGCCTGGGCCAAAGCTGCCCTTTTGGCCTCCAGTTCAAATTCTGCAGCCTCCAGTTCATACTTGCTGATGATATTTTTCTGTACCAGTGGACGCACCTTATTCACTTGCATTTCGGCCGCATTCACATTGGCCTGTGCAATCTTAATATTGGCTTGTGCCGTGCGCTCTTCTTGTTCAAACTGAGGTGCCCTGATTTTAAACAACTGTTGTCCTCTGGTGACAGTAGCACCTTCGTCCACATATATCTTTTCAATATACCCTTCAATCATGGGCCTTATTTCCACATTTTGCTGCCCCTCTATGGTTGCGGGATAATCAGTGTACAGCGTGGTGGATTGAAGGGTAATGGTCATTACAGGGTAATCTTTTACCTGTGCAGCACTGTCTTTTTGGTCTTTACGACCGCAGCCAGCCAGCGCCCCGATAAAAAGCAGGCATAAAAACGCTTGTCCTAATCCTTTAGTATTCATACAATGTTACAATTATATTTAATATATTTTACAATATAAACAAACCTTGCCAGCAGGGAAACGGCTTTGTTTGTTTTCAGTTAAAAAAATACGATTAGGGTTGCGGTAATGTTACCAGGGCAAGTGTTCACGATATGCGCGGCAAAAATATAGCTTTTAGAACGCTCGCACCCGATTTTATTAACAACAGTCTGCTAAGG
>JBEBUO010000202.1:0-4486 GCA_040393285.1 Taibaiella helva
AAAGGAAATGCATCACCGGAGAGCTAATCCATATGCTGCCTTAGCAATTAAGATAATAATAAAACACTAAAAATGAAAACAACAGCGGCAGTAGCATGCCGGATGATGATCAGGAAGCCCGCTGTCATATTATCTTTGGATTACCTAAAGAGATGAAATTATGGGAAAAAGTAAACTTGTAAGCATGGACAATGTTGGCATCGTTGTGGAATCCCTCGATAATGCTATCGCTTTTTTTACGGAATTAGGCCTGAAACTCGAAGGTCGGGGCATCATTGAAGGGACATGGGCCGGACGCGTTACCGGGCTGGGTACTCAGGAGGTGGAGATTGCTATGATGGTTACTCCCGATGGTCACGGCCGTCTCGAAATTTCGCGATTCCTCAACCCACCTGCTGTCGCAGATCACCGTACCGCCCCTGTGAACGCGCTTGGCTACCTTCGTGTCATGTTCACTGTTGAAGATATTGATGAAGTGGTCGCCAGGTTAATGAAGCATGGCGCCCAACTCGTTGGCGAAGTGGTTCAGTACGAAAATACTTATCGGCTTTGTTACATTCGCGGAACTGAAGGAATTCTTATTGGATTGGCAGAGCAGCTCAATAATGAATGAGGATAGAAGAGGATGCTAAGCCGTCCTTTCAAAAAGGATCTCGTGGGGCCGCATCAACCACCATCCTGTTTCCGCCCACCCTGGTCTGAAGGCGCACTCAGTTTCCGTACGATCCATGGGAGCGATAATCCCTGCCCCAGCAATGAAAATAAAACCACCGCAATAGAAATAAAGATGAGCTCATTCCGCATCGGAAACGGACCGTTTTGATCAAGGGTGACCGGCAGACCGATGGCAATCGCCAGAGACACAATCCCCCGCATGCCTGACCACGTAATGATGAAACTCGTTTTGGAATCAAATAGCGCGTCCTTGCTGATACGTCGCCTGCCTTTGAATGCCCGTTGCAAATTGAATTGCTGCAGGTATACCCGGACCATGCGTATCGCCAGGGCAGTGAACGCGATGATAAAGGCAAAGCCAATAAAGGGCCACACTTGCGCGTCATCCAATTTTCGCAATACTAAGGGGAATTCCAGACCGATCAGCAGGAAGATTAAGCCATTAAGCAGGAAGATGATCACATCCCAGAAGTGGCGGGACTGCTCTTTAATCCGGTCTGGGAATTTCGCGCGGCTCAAGCGGGATACACCCAAGCCCAGGATGACCACGGCAATAACACCGGATACCTCGAAATGCTCAGCTACCAGATAGGTAACAAAGGGCATTAACAGCATCAGGCTAATAATGACCATATCATTGGTGCGAAACAAACGGAGGAGGAACCCCAGCAGCTTTGTCAGCACCAGCCCTATCAGGAAACCACCTCCCAGGACGAAAAGAAATTGGAGTCCGGCTTTCCAGGTAACGAATGTAATGCCCGACACTGCTGCTACCGCAAAACGGTAGGCGACCAATGCGGAGGCATCATTGACCAGGCTCTCGCCCTCCAGGATGGTTATGGTTTTGTGTGGCAGTCCAAGTCCTTTTGTGATACCCATCGCCGCCACGGCGTCCGTCGCAGAAAGAATTGCGCCCAGTACAAAGGCCAATGGCCATGTCATGTCAGGTATAACATAATAGGCTACGGTGGCAATGCCGGCCGTGGTGATAAAAACCAGCCCGATAGCCAGCGTGCTGATGGTGTTGAAATTAGCCCGGAACGTTTGGAAAGAAATATTAAAGGCGGCATCATACAATAAGGGCGGCAGAAACAAAAGCATGATGATCTCCGGGTCTATTTGAATCTCCGGCATGGCCGGAACAAATCCGATGGCAATCCCTACAATCAGCAGCAGAACCGGGACCGCAATCTTAAGTTTGTCCGCCACAGCAGAGGCGATGATCATGATCGCCATAATAATCAGGACTATGGTGTAGTTTTCCATAAAAGCGTCAGTTGAACATCGGAAGGATAAAGTAAGCGAAACGATCTTAATTTTCAAAAAGATTACCCATCAAAACGGTATTTAAAGCTACGGCAACAATACAAATGCCGTGATAACAGCAGCCTTGACAGGTGCTGCTCAATTAATCTCTGTCGTTGCTGCCGACTTTAGCTTACTCCGCGTTGCCATCTATGAATTATAGATATTGCAGCCAGTGATTTTTCTATTCTTTCTTGTGCTGCTCTGCTTTCCCCATTTTTGCGCAAGTCACAGAGGCAATCATTCACTGAAATAGTATCTTTGAAATAGGAGCAGCGGGTAGAACGATTCGGAGCTTTATGTTTTGTCCGCTATGCTGTTGGGCATTGGATAGACGTTTTCGTCCGTAATGGATATAAGCAAAGGTACTTAAGGAATATTGGCATTAATAAACTGATCCCACAATAGGGGTAAAGAAAATGATTTAACAGATGATATTTTTTTATCGCGTAGAAGGATATCCAGGAGTAAACAGGGAATTGATCATGGAAAACATATTGATTGTAATAATTCTTTTGATAGTTGGAAATAGTGTCATGACCTCCTCCCAAAAAAACATTAACGGTTGAATAATGAATAAGATTTTGTTTTTTTTAAGTCTAGGCTTTATGTACACCTTTCCGGGTTTTTCTCAGACTGCTGACTGTGCTATTTTTGATTTGGTATTAAAGCATCTAAACGATGATTATGCCAATACGAAGGTCGATTTTGTCTATAATGATAGCTTGATAGATCCTACAGCGCCCGGGGAGGGTAAGTATGTAGAGCGAACTTCAATTCTAAACTTAGATTTTTATGTGGAAAAGCGTTTGTGTCAATTTATTGTTGCAGAAATTGACTCGTGGTTTTCTGATATAATTGGCGATACGTCAATTAGTAGATTAAAGTATAATCAAAGTTCAGACAGCATAATAAACTGCATGTTCAGTAATGATTTGAAATATAGATTTACTGAAGCCCCCAAGCAATTTTCAGAAGAGGATTATACAATTCGGGAAGTGGGAAATGATACGATTACTTATCAGCCTACAAATATAAGTTTTTCCACTATTTTGTATAGTTCAGGTAATCAAATCGCGCTTTTAAATGTCTTGGTTAAAGTTGGAAGTGGAGGAGGGGGAAGAAGTGGTACTATTTATTGTTTTATTGTTAAGAAAAATAACGATTTGTGGAGAATAGCCAAGGTACGCACTGCTACCCAATAATACTCCTGGAGGACGTTACTTGCCGCCGGATTTCAGGTATTAGTATTGTTTTTAAGCAGCAACTCCGCCAGCAGAAAGAAAGAATCTTATGTAGGCTTCCTTCTTTTTAGGCGCACCGCCTTCCCCACCACCCCCATAATTTCCTGCAGTAGGTGATCAATTGGCGAGGCGAAAACAAGCGATCTCGCGACAGGGTCGGCATAGGAAACCAGGGTTTTCGGCAACAGATGTGTACGGAACGATTTAGTCTTGGTGAACGTATACAATTGCAGAAAAACCCCCTCGTTACGGATCTGTAGGGAAGCGAAGTAGCTGTTGGCTGTGCCCGATTCATGTGAACGGACGATGTAATAGGTGTCATTCTGGCTTACTTCCACAATGAGGTCATCATATCCCGCAATAGCGGTCTTTAATAGCCGCTTCAAAATCACGAAGATCGTATGGTATAGATGGGCCCTTTTCCGCTCCATGGAAATCATTTTGCAAAACAATACAAAATTAGGGATGTTGTCCTCATAAATGATTTTTTCTTATCTTGCTCACAACCAATAAATAAATCGATTATGAACAAAGCAGACATCATCGGTAAACTGGCAACAGATGCCGGTATCACCAAAGTACAAGCCGAAAAGGCACTCAACAGTTTCACGGAAGCAGTGAGCGGCTCACTGAAAAAAGGCGAATCCGTAACCCTGATCGGCTTTGGTACCTTCTCCGTATCCGAGCGTGCCGCCCGGGATGGTCGCAACCCCCAAACCGGTGCAACCATCAAGATTAAAGCGAAGAAACTGGCAAAGTTCAAGCCGGGCAAGGCATTGAGCGAGACTGTCGCCAAGGCTAAGGTATCAAAATAGCATTCAGGCTATTTTGTGTGATGGGTAATCAGGAAAGGGATGCTTCGGTATCCCTTTATTAGTTGTGCAGATCAACTTACGTAGCTCAAAATCAACGTAGCAATACAAATATTAAGGCAATAATAGCAGGTAATGCCTGCGTCAAGAATATTTTCCTGGAAGCCGATAGAGCCCCATAGACACCGGCGGTAATCACGCAGCAAAGGAAGAAGATGGAGACATTCTTTTGCCATACTTCATTCGTGATGAAAAAGCTCCAGATAAGTCCCGCTGCCAAAAATCCGTTATACAAGCCTTGGTTGGCAGCTAATCCTTTCGTGGGTTTAAATAGTTCCTCGGGGAGTGCTCCTTTGAACACTTTTTTACCTGTGGTTTCCCAGGCAAACATTTCCATCCATAAAATATACAGATGTTCGATGGCAACGATCGCGACAAGTATTTTTGCTA
>JBEBUO010000203.1:0-4457 GCA_040393285.1 Taibaiella helva
CGTTAATGTAGGCCTGCTTCATATAGGTCTTCAAGCGGTCTGCTTCACCTGTAGTAGCACCTGCTCCTGCTGTCGAACTCACAGATACAAACAATACTTTTACCTTCTTCTGCAACGAAGGATCATTAGCCAGTACTTTTATAGCACCGCAGTGCTCCTCGTCTGCAAACACATCTATATATTGATCCCTTTTAAAGGGCGTAGTACATTTAATTTTAAGAAAATTCTCAAGGGCATATTTGCCGGAACGCACGGGAATTTCGCTCACGTTGAAATGGAAACAATCTTTTTCATCGGCCGTTTTTTTGCGTTGTTTCAGGGTGATCTTGCTAGGCGCTTCTTTAATTTCTACCTTGAGGGTAATCGTGCTTGTGGCCTCGGGTAGCAAAGTAAGTACAGGTATCTTATACAAATAACCGCTACCCTTCCAGGGCACGGCAAAGCCTTCAAAAGTAGCCGTCAGCCGATCATATTTCCCGACATCCTTTTCAAACTGCCCACCTGTATAAATTTGTTCCAGGGCACCTGCGCTATTCTTATAATTACCTACGATCTCGCGGTACCAGGTATCGCCTTTCATCCCGGTATCGCCCATCCTGACCCAGTCGAAGCCGAACTCGCCCCGCCAGTTGGCATGTGGCCGAAATTGCACCATGCATTTTGCCCTGATCTTTTTAGCAGGTGGTTGCTCAGGTTCATTAAAACTCATGCCCCTTTCCACCCCCTGGTTCAGGATATTACCCTCAGCGCTTTGAGCAATATTTTGTTGCGCAAACCGCTTATGATCACCTTGTGTAATGATCGCTATGTTTCCTTTTACGACCCTTGTCCTCGTCATAAACTAATTTGCTTTTGAGTTCCCACTGCTGTTCAGTTGCACTTCTTCCGCTGCATTATTGATAATACTTCCTTTACTGCTGATGTCAATTCCCTGCTCACTTACCTCCGTCCTGTCTTTCTTGGCCTCCGATATCAGATCGCCTTCAATCAATTCTGAGAAATCGCCGGTTACCATCATCAGGTTATTACCCCCTATGATGGTATCGTTCATCATCCCCACAGAAGTCGTATTATTGGCACCAACACTTAATTGGTTGTTCATCCCTATCGATTGGCTGTTGTTCATCCCCACAGAAGTGTTCATATTTTCCGTGACGTTAATGTTCATATTTCTGGCATTAAATGTCATGGTTTCCGGTGCCGTGATGGTGATATTTTTTCCTTGTGTGTCCAGATAGATTTCATTGCCACCCGGGTCTTTGATGATGATGTGCGTACCATTAGCTGTGTCGTCAAGTTCTATAGTATGTCCGCTCCTGGTTATGATGCTCTTGGTATGATTACCTCCTCCTCCTCCGGCTCCGTTACGCCCATGGAATACGCTACCCGTAACAAACGGACGGTCGGGGTTACCAAACTCAAAATCCACATACACCTGATCCCCTACTTCCGGTATAAATACATACCCCCGGTTTTGCCCTACCACATCACTGTTGCCTGCATCCGGACTCAGGACACGTATAAAATCGGTCTCGGCCCTTCCTTCTTGCTGCCAGCCCATGAACTGCACCCGTACCCTACCCTGACCGTCATCATTATCGATGACCTCTGCTAATACAGGATAAGTAGTTGGCCGCTGATAGGCCAGGGATGGGGGCACTTCAGCACCCACCGGAATGCCTTCAAAACTATTGTGGTATTTCCCGGTCACTTCCCAGGAGTGGGTTACCTGGGTAATGCGAATGGGCGCATGGCTGGCTTTTTCGCCGAGGCGACTCAGCTCCACATCTACATTTAAGCCTACGCGCAGGTTGTGGGCGGTGCTTTCCCCTTTTACATAATACATCTCGGATGCCTTCTGAGCTCCTTTATGTTTACCCAAGTCTTCCAGCATAGCTGCTGAGGACGGCAGAAATGCCGGACCTGCTGCCGAAGGCTCGGTACCAAATAATTCCGTAGACCGCTTCAGGCCCATCAGGTTATAGGCGCCTGCGTTTCCGGAATAGCTGTCTGCTGCCGTCTGTAGGGATTGGTGTCCCGAGGCATCGTAGTCATAAAGTTGCTGTTGCACTGGATGGGCCTGCAGGCTCATGGTGAGCCGGCTGCAATTATTCCCATAGGTAATGGTACCGCCATGGCGTGCCTCCGGACGACCGAATATCAGTTCCTTACCGTTGAAGTAAAGCCATTGACCCGTCTCTACGCTCAGCCTTTTCAAGAAGTTCCAGGCGCTCTCGTTATACCGGCACACAAAAGGCAAAGTATCGCCAAGGGTAGGTGCTGCATTGATCGACGCTTTAACCTGTGATAAGGGCCTGCTCACGGATTGCGCTATCGTACTCAGGCTTTTCTTATAAAAGGTTTCAAAATGAGGCGCCCCGTCCAGCAGCCAGGTGGGTGCGTAACCGGTCAGGTGCAGAATACCTTCGTTCAGGGCCTGGTGTTCAAATTGCACGTCGGCAATAACGAACAGCTGCTGTAGCCGCTCAGTAGCACTCCCGTTTTTATCGTATAGTTCCACTTCTGTCACCTTACCCAACAGTTTCTCCGCCCCGTCAATCAGCATCGTACCGGTAGCCTGTACCTGGTCCTGGTAAAAGCGCATCTCCAGCCGGTGGTGTCCGCCGAGGGTTTGGGTAATGTGTACGGACAGTACTTCTTCAATACGTTTATCGTCAATGGTTACCTCTACAGCGATACGGGACCGGGTGGTCTCCAATGCGGTGCCGTTATCCTGCCGGGCCTTTCCATTATTTGCGAGGGCATAGTTTGTGGCCGTCGGGGTATCCATGTGTTCGAAAGCTGTGGGGGTCTTCTTGGGCTGCGTCGTGCCTGCTTCGGGCTTAGGAGTAGGTAGCATAGGTTCCGTTTTTTATGATGAGCATATTACCTCAAAGGCTTTGCACCAGCAGCGGTCAGCAGATCCGAAACCGGGCATAGGTAGACAACTAGTTTATTCGTCAACTAAAATAGTGCCCATTTTCCAGCAATTCAATAACAAATTGTTAATATATTTAAAACTAAGCATTATTAATGTATCTCCTATTTTATTGGCAATTGAAAATTAGCCACTTAGCAATTGGTGCATAAAAAAACCTGCTGTCCGGGAGGGCACAGCAGGTTTTTTGTATACTTGGGTAAGTGGTAATAGCAGTCCTATTTCATAGCGGTTTTTAACTTGTCCACATGGTTTTTGTATTCTGCTGCATAAGGCGTTTGGCTGGACAATTGCACACATTTCTCACCGGCTGCAATCGCTTCTGTCTTTTTACCTTGTGCCTGGTAAATACGGGCTTTGGTCCAGTACATCCAAAAGGCATTGGGATTTTCTTCAATGGCCTTGTCGGCATACAGAAGGGCTTTATCGAGATGTTTACCGGTTTCCAGATAATAGCTTGCTGCTTGTGCGTAAGGTAATTTTGGCTGGTTAATGGCCGTCTCCAGATAATCTGTGATGCGCTGGTCATTGTCGGCAGTAACCGGTATGTTTACCTGCGTATGCTCCCAGGCCAAAATGATATCGCAACTGGTGGGGCTTAGGTTGGCTACAGAAATAGTAAATGACTGCACGGCCTTTTCGGTTTTGGTTACAGGTACCTCGAATTCCAGCACATCATCTTTGGCATCAAAGCCCGAAACACCCCAATTACTGGTTCCCGTATTGAGCATCACTTTCCATTTCGTTTCACCAGGTACGGTATACAGCGCATAGGTACCAGCCTTAAGCGCCTTACCATTGAGGCTTACATCTTCGCCAAAAGTAATTTTGGTGGCACTGTTGGCTCCGGTACGCCATACCTTGCCATAAGGTACCAGGTCACCAAAAATAGTGCGGTCGCGCATGGCAGGACGGCTATAACTGATTTCGATCTGCGAGGTAGAAAAATCCTGCTTGATGACCGCAGAAGGGCTTGGAGCGGGCAACTTCATGTCCTGAGCGGTAGCAAAAGGAGACAAAGCAGCTAATAATAAAGCACTAATAATAAACTTTTTCATACTTGTTATGGATTTAATTATAAAATTTAGAAATGACATTTTAAGTTGGCGAAAATAGGTCAATCATCAATATCATACTCTTTTATTTTGCGGTACAATGTTCTTTCGGAAATACCCAATTCCTGAGCGGCATCCTTACGCTTACCTTTATGTTTTTGCAAGGCTTTAATAATAAACTCCTTCTCCCGGTCGATCAAGGACAAGGATTCCTCTACTTCTTCGTGCTGATTGACATCGGTAGGATGCTGAATCACGATGGAAGGGTTGCTCTGCGGTGCGGTCGTTGCCTTATAGTGTGGGATGGCCGGAGCCCGATAGGCATGTTCCCCAGACTCAAAATCAGCCATCATGCCGGGTTCAGCACCCGCATTAAAGCCCTGATGTTTAGCCAACTCAAACATCATCTTTTTCAGGTCGTTCATGTCCTTTTTCAGGTCAAAGAACAACTTGTACAAGATTTC
>JBEBUO010000204.1:0-4427 GCA_040393285.1 Taibaiella helva
TTATAGCCGGGCTGCATATCCATACCGTACGAAATACTTAAAATTGGGCCTACTGGCCAGCAAAAATAATGGTTTACCTATATAAACCTGCAATATTATGATGTAGTATTTTGCTGTAAAAGGACGGTCAGCTATTAGGTGGCTTAGTTAATAATATAGCTTGCTGCCTGATATGTTACGGTTAATAAACATGCTGTCCTCCGTTTATGGCATAGTTGGCCCCTGTAATAAATGCTGATTGGGGCGAAGCCAGGAAAGAGACTAAATGGGCAATTTCTTCAGTGCCTCCCATTCGTCCTACAGGAATGCCTTCAATGATTTTGTTGCGCACTTCGGGCGCCACTGCCATGACCATATCAGTGGCCACGTAGCCCGGAGAAATAGTGTTGACCGTGATGCCTTTACTGGCGGTTTCAATAGCCAGGGTTTTGGTAACGCCATGCATACCTGCCTTAGCGGCAGCATAGTTTACCTGTCCAAATTGTGCCCGTTGTCCGTTTACCGAGGAAATATTGATAATACGGCCGTATTTATTGTCTAACATGGGGTTGATGACATGCCGGCAGCAGTTGAATACGCTGGAAAGGTTGGCACCGAGTACTTCGTCCCAGTGGCTCTTCGTCATTTTCTTAAATGCCCCGTCACGGGTAATGCCGGCATTATTTACAAGGATGTCGATAGGACCATGTTCCGATTCAATGAGATTGACCATGGCGCCCACTTCATCATAGTCCGAAACGTCGGCTTTGTATAAATACACTTTATATCCCGCCGCAGCCATCCGTTCTTCCCAGACTTGTGCTTTGCCTTCCGACCGGTAATTAGCACAAACAATGTATCCGTCATCTGCCAGGCGTTTGCAAATGTGTGTGCCGAGGCCTCCTGTAGCACCTGTTACTAAGGCAATGTGTTGATTCGCTTTCATAGGATTTCTTATTTTCCTTCAATTTAAAGCAAATATTCTGAACATGGAAACGTTTTTCCCCGAAAAGCTGGATTTTTGAGTTGGTACATTAGTAACGGCGTTGCGTTACATAGTTAACCAGAGCTTCCATGGCATGCCTTGCATCGGATTCAGGAAACTGACTGAGGATGTCCAGGGCCTCCTGCTGATAAGTGACCATTTTCTCTTTGGCATATTCAATACCTCCGGACTGCTTTACGATATCAATTACCTCCTGTACCTTTTTTTTGTCTTTATTTTGGTTCTTTACAATGTATATAATGCGCCGCTTGGTAGCCTTATCTACTTGTTGAAGCGTATAAATAAGCGGAAGCGTCATTTTCTTTTCCTTAATATCAATGCCGGTGGGTTTGCCAATATTGTCATGCCCGTAGTCAAAAAGGTCATCTTTGATTTGAAAACTAATACCCAGCTTTTCTCCAAAAGTCCTGAACTGAGCCGTCAATTCTTCTGAACCAGTGGCCGACCAGGCTCCTGCGGCACAGGCTGAGGCCAGTAATGAAGCTGTTTTGCTTCTGATGATCTCAAAATAGATATCTTCCTGAATATCCAGTTTTCGGGTTTTTTCTATCTGTAGCAATTCCCCCTCACTCATTTCTTTCACAGCAGTAGATACGATTTTGAGGATCTCGAAATCGTTGTTGTTTAAAGAAAGAAGTAATCCTTTTGACAGAAGGTAATCGCCCACCAGTACGGCTACTTTGTTTTTCCATAGGGCATTGATCGAGAAAAAGCTTCTGCGCATGTTGGCATCATCCACCACGTCATCGTGTACCAATGTAGCCGTATGCAGGAGTTCTATTAAGGAAGCGGCCCGATAGGTGCTTTCGGTTATCTCGCTACAGATCTTGGCCGAAAGGAACACGAACATAGGGCGCATTTGTTTCCCTTTACGTTTAATAATGAATTTCATTATCCTGTCCAGGAGTGGGTTGCGGCTTCTTACGCTTGCTGCAAATTTTTGCTCAAAGTGGTTAAGCTCTTCTGCAATAGGTTTTTTGATGTATTTCACTCCTTGTGTAATTTTCCGATTAGCCGTTTTAATAAATGATTTCTTAAAATTAAGAAGAAACCCAATAGCCTCTCCTGTTTACTCGTCAATTAGGGCAAGTGTGACAAAAAAGGTCCAGAAAAGCAAGCTACTTATTTATCGCCGCAAGGTAAATAGTTTTTTTGGCATAATAATTGCACGAATTCCAGTAGAAAAACTCATTGCTTAAAAGGTGATAAGCAGCAGGTCTTCGAAATAATTGTACAATTAATGGTATTTTAACTTTAATTATTTAGATAGATGACTGCCTATGTATATTATTGCAATGTCAATCTAAGGTACTGGCCTTAGGAAGATTTTAAATTTTGACAAAGTAGATTTTTTTTTTTTTTAAATTTTCATGTTATACCTTTGTCGAAATTTAGTATAAATACGTAAACAATTTTTTTAATAAACAACTCTCGTTATGGTCAACAAAAAGTACCTCTTGCTAGCCGGTGTTTGTTCAGCGTTAGCTTTACAGCCTGCTTTTGCTCAAGAATCAACACAAGCTTCGTGGTCCGGTAGGGATATGACTTACCGTGGTCAAAGCTATGATGCACTGGATACAGCTTATATTCCTGCAAGCAGGATGGAGCAACAAACCCAGTATCTGAACCATCAAAACGCATTCCCTGCAAAGCCTCGTAATATGTGGGAACTGGGAATCGGAACTGGTTTCTATAATGTATTTGGCGATGTAACTACTAAAACTCCTTTTACAGCCGTTAGCCCCTTAGATGCGATGGGTTTCCACGCATCTCTGCGTAAAGCGCTGGGTTATACCATGTCTTTGCGTCTGCAATACATATATGGTAGCGCTTCTGGTTTTGATTATCGTTCCAGAAACATATCTGCGGTTAACGCACCTTGGTCTGCTAATGACTATAGCAGTGTGTTCTCAAACTACAAATTCAAATCTCACGAGTTGACTTTACAGTTTGTAGCTGCGATCAATAACATTAAATTCCACAGCGCTAAGAATTCCGCCAGCCTGTATGGTTTCATCGGTGGTGGTGCTATGATGTGGCAAACTCAGGTATCTACTGCTAAAGAAGATGGTAGCCTGTATGACTTTGCAAACGCTCCTGGCGCGCCTAATTATGGTGACCGTAAAGAATTCAATGATTGGTACAAAGCCGAACTGAAAGATGGCGAGTATACAATAATGAGTAACGGCCCATCTGGTACAAACGGTTCTCACATGATGGTTGGTGATTATCAATTGTCTCCTGTTGTAACTGGTGGTATCGGAGTTCAATTTAAATTAGGTAACCGTGTGTCTTTACAGTTTGAAGACAAGATCACTTATAATGCATTAGACGGTTTCGATGGTATTACCAAAGATCCTCATGGTGGTCTTTCTCCTAATCCTGATTTGATTAACTATGCTTCAGTAGGTCTGGGCTTCAACCTGGGTAACAAAACTAAGAGCGTATTGCCGCTGTGGTGGGTTAACCCAATGGATCACATCTACAACGAACTGGCTGATCCTCGTCACATGAACCTGCCTGATCCTGTACTTCCTGATTCTGATGGTGACGGTGTTACTGATCAGTTCGACAAATGCCCTGACACTCCTGCTGGCGTAGCCGTAGATTCTCATGGTTGTCCTCTGGATACAGATGGTGATGGTGTTCCTGACTACAAAGACAAACAATTGATCACACCTACAGAATGTCAACCAGTTGATGCTGATGGTGTTGGTAAATGTCCTTGTCCTGATGGTTGCGGTGGTGTAGCTGCTGGTTGTAACTTAGGTGCTGGTTCTATCTGCTTCAAGAGTAATTCTGCTGCACTGAGCGCTGATGCACAAAACCAACTGGCTAACCTGGCTGCTCAAATGAAAGCCAACCCAACTTGTAAAGTAGTTGTAATCGGTAACGCTGGTAACAGCAAACTGCAACAACAACGTTCTTGGGATCGCGTTAACGCAGTTATCGAATACCTGAGCGAAACACAACAAATTAGCCGTGATCAATTCATCTTCCAATATCAAGGTGGATCCGGTGATGTGAATTGCGTAATGTATCGTTCTGCAATGCCTGGTGAAGAAGGTCCATCTAACCTTCCTCCCCCTCACCCACAATTGGGTACTAAAAAATAAGATTAGGTCATCTTAATCATAACAGAGAGGGCTTCGGATTTTCCGGAGCCCTCTCTGGCGTTTAACACAGCAATGACAGGTAGTGTCTGCATGGTAAGATCAGACAACAATTAAAAAAGCCTCCCGGATATTTATTTCATCTGGTCAAAATGTGCCCGGGTAATACGTTATCCCAAAAACTAAAACAACCACCTCTTTTATAGCAAAGTAGGTGGTTGTTATGTAATACAAAAACTTGTTCGTTCGCAATATGCGTAAGCTGGAATCAGGCGCAGTCTATCGCGTAATAATGCAAAAGAGAGGAAGTGGGATGGGAAGAAAGCGTC
>JBEBUO010000205.1:0-4416 GCA_040393285.1 Taibaiella helva
TTGCTTACCGTCAGACCGGAGTTATCTTCTGTTTCCGGATCGGAGGAGCCGCCATTTGAAGCTCCGGAATTAAAAGCAGAAGCAGTACTACCACCAATGGCCGCTACTGTTCCCGTTCCTATTGATGGCGTCATGGAACCTGTGCTGGTGTTCCCATCGGGGTAAGAATTGAAATTCCACTGCGTAATCGTGGTTTGGGCATAAAGGACACTACCTAACAGGAAGGCAATAATAGCCATAATTACCCTGGTAAAGATTTTTGTCATGAGAAGTTGGCTTTTTGAGGTTCCAAAAATCCACTTCTAATATGAACAAAACATTGCGATAATGTTACGATAAGTTCACCAAAAAGCACGGATACTACCTTTTGCTATCCACAAGCCAAAACGCTACAACTACTCAATATCCTTTAGGAGGCCTGGCCTTCCCCGACCGATAACCTTTACATGCGAAATACAACAAGTAGAGGTAACAGGGGATCATAATCAGGTAAGCCGCCTGCTGATGTGGCCAATGAGATAGGTAATTTTGATGCAATAACCATTCCGACAAGGCGCCATATAGAGGAGGCAATACTGCTCCGCCAACAATGCCCATCACCAAAAGGGCTCCCCCGATCTTAGTAAACCGGCCTACCCCATCTAAGGCCAAAGGCCATATAGCAGGCCACATCACAGAATTGGAAAAACCTAACAGGGCAAAACAAACAACTGCCGCAGTACCCTCAGTGAACATCGCCCCAAACACCAGCACGATACTAAGCAGGACGGCTATAATCAATGCCTTTCGCTGGGAAATATATTTAGGAATAGCAAAAATACTGAGCAGGTAACCGACTAACAATCCGTAACCCGTATAGGAAGCAAAATTCTTAGCAAATACAGTCTTATACCCCAATGCCTCTCCGAAACCCGTAAAAGTATCATAGCTAATAACTTCCACACCAACATAGAAAAAAATCGCAACTGCTCCTAATATTAAATGCGGAAACTGAAATACGCTGGTTTTACCGCTCAACTGTACATCTTCCTCTACATTTTCCTCTTCCTCATGAATTTCCGGCATTCTAATAAAATACAAAATAACCGCTAACAGGGCCAGCACACCGGCAATAACACCATAAGGTGTGATCACCTTTGCTGCCAGATCGTCAAGTGCTGCATTTTTCTGCGCTTCGTTCATAGTAGCCAGACCGGCTTTTAACTCATCCGCATTACTGAGTGTAATACTACCTAAAACATATACGGCAAGAATACCAGCTACTTTATTACAAATTCCCATAATACTGATCCGCTTGGCGGCGCTTTCAATGGGCCCTAAAACGGTTACATAAGGGTTGGAAGCCGTTTGCAGCAAAGCCAGGCCGGTACCTATTATAAATAGTCCGGTAAGAAACAAAGTATAGTTTCGCGACTGTGCTGCGGGAATAAACAGTATAGCTCCTATGGCCATCACCAGTAGTCCCAAAGACATCCCCTTCTTAAAGCCGGTCCATTTCAACACGATGGACGAGGGTATGGACATGAAAAAATAAGCCGCGAAAAACGCCGTAGCCACTAAATAAGACTGTGTAATGCTCAGTTCACAGGCCAGCTTCAGGTAAGGAATTAACTGGGAGTTAGACCAGGTAATAAATCCGAAAATAAAGAAAAGGCAGCCGATCAGAAACAATGCGAACCCATACTGACTATTCTTTTTAGTATTATTGTATTCCATTTTTGCAAAGCTAATTTGCGATAAAATAAAGGGTTATTTTTAATAAAAGCTCATGCAATCAAGAAAATTTTCAATAGGTATCGATATCGGCGGCACCAACACGGTATTCGGCATTGTAAACAGAAGAGGCGACCTGTTGTGTCAATCGAGCCTACCTACCACAGGTTACCCACACCCGGAAGCCTTGCTTGCTGCCATCCGTTCGGCACTTTTGCCGAAAATAGAAGAACTCGGTCAGGAAGAGTTTAACGGCATTGGTATTGGTGCGCCGGGCGCTAACTATTACACCGGGGAAATTACCATCGCTGCAAACCTTCACTGGCAGCTTCCTGTAGCCTTAAGTAAGCTGGCCACCGCCGCTTTTGCCCTCCCCTGTGCTATTACCAATGATGCGAAAGCCGCGGCCATAGGAGAAATGACCTACGGCGCCGCCAAAGGCATGAAAGACTTTATCCTCATTACACTGGGCACGGGTGTGGGTAGCGGCTTCGTAGCCAATGGACAACTCATATACGGTCATGATGGTTTTGCCGGGGAATTGGGGCACACTACAGCAGTAAGAGACGGCCGGGCATGTGGCTGCGGCAGAAAAGGCTGCCTGGAGCGCTACGCTTCGGCTACAGGTATAGTAGCTACTGCCATGGAACAACTGGCTTCGCTACCACAAGAAAAACAAACGGAGCAAATAGAAGACAGCCTGTTCCTTAGCTGGCAACGCCAGGGACACATTACTGCCAGTGATATTTACCGGGCTGCAACAGCTGGCGATCCCTTGGCCTTAAACACCTTTTCATATACAGGCAGGATACTGGGGCAAGCATTAGCTGATGCAGTGGCTATAACCGGACCACAGGCCATTATCCTGTTTGGCGGCTTGACCCAGGCTGGTCATCATATTTTCAATCCGGTAAAAGCGTATATGGAAGAACACTTGCTATCCATCTATAAAAATAAAGTAGCCTTATTACACTCGCTACTGCCACAAAATGATGCAGCCATTTTAGGTGCTTCCGCTTTAGCCTGGCAGGATGCCTGAGGCCTTAAAAATTCAAACGCATAAAACTCAGGTTATTCCTGCTCACCATAGGGATAATCATTTCAGTCAGGCCGGTTTGCCTACCTAAAAGAGGCACCAGTTCTGATCTCATTTCCTTAACAAAAGGGAGTTTTTTCAATTTAAGTGAGCCATCGGCAGATAGCGCTGCCATAGCCACCGAAGTATGTGCGGTTGAAAAGTCATTAAAGAGAAAGACCAATGTGGCACCTGAGTTCATCATAATATAAGAAGACTTTATACTATGCCCTTCCTGTACATACTGCTCCTTGCGAATAAAGGCATTCCAGGCAATCTCGCCATTGCGTGTAATGTCAAGGGCCAGAATATCTCCATAATGGTATTCCATGACGGAATTATTGAAATAGGGTGATCGGGAGTAGTAGCCTGAATAAAAACCATCCATACCATAGCTATAAACCTGCCTTGTGGTATAGAAAAACTTCTCACTCACGACTAATACGCCACCATCGTTCTTGATGATCAGATCACGTATATCATAATCGTTAAAAGCCCGTTTCTTATTTTTTTCATCCGTTGCTGTTCTTAACTTTTGATCAAATGCCACCAACATCAACTTATTCAAGGTATCCGCATCAGGGGTAAATTTACCTATGGCCAATCCTTCTACCTGCCCCCTGGGGGACAGCGCATAAGGCGCACAAAAATAAACCTGCTGTTGTTGCTGGTCCAGTTTGATCAGGGGGGTAGAAATGCTCATCGCCATATCAGGCATCTGCATACTTTTGAGTTGCCCATCAGTAGCCGAAAGGCAATATAACCAACCGGTATTGCCCGGGAACCGAACTTCCCGCTCGGGAAACAAGCAAAAATAAAAGGTACCGTCATTAGCCAACTCCACCCTGCCAAACTGCGGCTTTAGCTTATAGCTGAAGTAACGTTCACCAGCTGAGGCCACTTCCAACTGATCGGTTAGCAGCATGGTTTTCAAGCAGAGCTCCTCCCCTTTTGCTGCACCCAGTCCATATATCATAAACTGACGTCCATCATCACTGCCCTTAAGTTGAAAAGTTTTCTGACTCGTGGCAAACCAATTGGTCCGTACAGAATCTATAGCTATGGGTCCCATCTTCAACCTGGCTGCCTCGTCCAGCAAAGCCGTAAACACAAATAACCGGTTGCCATACACCGCCTGGTAGACCACCTTTATTTCATCGGTCGTATTAACAAACCCGATATCAGCTACTTTATCGGGTAAAAAGTCAAGCGCAATAGTAGCCACGAGCTTCATTGAATCGTTAAAAGCATCTAGGTAATACCCTTCTCTGGAAGCACGATAAGTGTATGTCCTATCACCCACATGGCCTATCACCTCTATGCTACTGCTTTGCAGATTAAGCTTTTGTTCTTTAGAAATATGTACCGTTTGTGCCTGTACATGTTCAAACAAGAAAATAAAAAAAACGGCGATTATGCTTAGACGAAACTGCTTCATAGGTCTACAAAAATACAATGCTACCCTAAGAAAAAGAAAGCTATTCCGGAAAACCAGAACAGCTGATATGTAATCCATCCGTTATTTTATCAAAAACCAGGCTAAAATACTGCATTTTTGGCCGCTGCTGCACTTGCAGAACGGTGAAGCCCTAAAGCTGAATGCCGATACCTAAGCCAAGTGTAAGCAC
>JBEBUO010000206.1:0-4341 GCA_040393285.1 Taibaiella helva
TAAAAAAAAATGTACCTTAATGTTGCATTTTCGAAAATTTATTTGAATATTGTGAGCCGATGTGAAAATGAGCAGAGGTATAGGTCATTTCACTTAGTAAAATAGTTTAGAGGTAATTATAGTACTGATAATTAAAAAAGAAGTTTGCATTAATTATAAATAAGTTCCGTAATTGGAAAATGCAGCACGCAATTACAATGACAAAACAAAAGCAGATGAAACAACTTTCCCTGAGTATTGCCACGGTTGCTATGGCTATGTTTGCCGCGAGTTGCGGCAGGCCATCCTCACAAGGTCAGTTAGTGGGCGATTATTCTAACAGAATGAATTACAAAGCCCCGACTCCTGTAGGTATGGTATACGTCCCTTCCGGGGTGATGAAGGCCGGTTATAGTGATCAGGATATTCAGAATTCTTTAGACGCGCCGGTCCGTACCTTTAACGTAACGGGCTTTTATATGGATGCGACTGAAATTACCAATGCGGAATATCGTCAGTTCACCAACTGGGTTCGTGACTCCATTGCCCATAGTACATTGGGTAATTATAAAGATAACGAGGACGGTAGCCAGCAAATTGACTGGAAGCAACGCATTAAATGGACGGATGTAGATATCCAGGACCAATTGATGGGTATGTATGTGGATGCTACCCAAACCGGTACAGGGAAAAAAGAATTTGACACCAAGAAATGGGAATATAGCCTTCAGTACTTTGATTATGAAGCGTCTGCTGCAAATCCCGATCAACCACGGAGCAACTTTGTCGTGAACAAGTCAATTCACGTATATCCTGATACACTGGTATGGATGCGTCAGTTTTCGTACTCTAATAATGAGCCGATCGCACGTCAGTATAACTGGTTCCCTGCCTTTGATGAATATCCTGTGGTGGGTGTGAACTTTTTCCAGGCCAATGCTTTTTGTGACTGGCGTACTAACCTGTGGAAAAATGAGCGTGAAAACCGTAAGCTCTATTTTGAAAGCAAATTTGAATTACCTAATGAAGTGGAATGGGAATGGGCAGCTCGTGGTGGCCGCCAGTTGTCTCCTTATCCCTGGGGTGGTCCTTATGTGTTGAACCAAAAAGGTTGTTACCTGGCCAATTTCAAACCTGACCGTGGCGACTACTCGGCTGACGGCGGCTTGTATACCGTACGTGCCAATGCCTATTGGGCCAATGATTATGGCTTATACAATATGTCCGGCAACGTAGCTGAATGGACCCGCTCTAACTATACAGTGGATGCCTACAATCCGAATGTATTATCTGATATGAACCCCGATCTGAATCGTCGTATTGGTGAAAATGACCCGTCCTGGCAGCGTAGAAAAGTGGTTAAAGGCGGTAGCTGGCGTGATCCGGCGGCCTTCCTGAACATCAGCAACCGGGATTATGAATTTGCCGATACCGCTAAAGCTTATATTGGTTTCCGTTGTATGATCCGTCAGTTTTATCCTGCTATGGTGAACGAGCCAAATCAAAAACGCTAAAAAATAATTTAATCCGACTTAATTACTTCAATAATAGAATAAATCAATAGAAATGGGCTCAATAACTTTGTTTTTTGAAACTAAGCAAGGCAAGTACATTAAAAACTTAATTATCGGTGTTGGAGCCGGTGTGGTTTTGTTAGGTGCGTTGTTTAAAATCCAACACTGGGATGGTGCAACAGAAATGTTGACGATAGGTATGTGTACAGAAGCATTCATTTTCTGTTTATTAGGTCTGCTGCCACCGCATAAAGATTACTACTGGGAGCGTTACTATCCTAACCTGGATGAAAATCCTAATGTGGAAGCCTATAAGAAAGGTGTGAAATTCAAACCACCTGTAGCGCCCTTAGGTGCCGGAGGTAGCGGTGCAGGTGATTCTGCTACATTGTCGCTGGATAAGATGCTGGAAGAAGCCAATATCAACACACCGAATCTGAAACGTCTGAATGATAATTTTTCTCGTTTCGGACAGACTGTAGAGCAGATGAAGGATATTACTGATGTGACCGCAGCAACCGGTTCTTACTCGCAAAGCGCACGTGAAGCCGCTGATGCCCTGGGTCAAATGAAAGATACATTTTTGGGTGCGTCTAACACCATGTCTTCTTTCAATAATGCTGCCGACAGCACAGCTCAGTTTCACCAACAGGTTCAGGTATTGTCTAAGAACCTGGGTTCTCTGAATCAGATTTATGAAGTAGAATTACAGGATGCCAATAACCACCTTAAAGCCATGAACAAGTTCTACGGTAATCTGGTGAATGCTTCTGAAGCTATGGCAGCAAGTGCTGATGACGCGCAGGCCGCAAAAGATCAGATTGCTACCCTGAGCAGAAATCTGGCGTCATTGAACAGTATTTATGGAAATATGCTGTCTGCTATGCAGGGACGTTAGGCTGGTGTTTTACGAAACAATTATTAACTTTAGCCGGCCGGCTGAGCGGAAGTGAATGGAAGCAGGCCGACATGTGAACAGTATTATCCACAATAGAAAATTTAAAGGATGTCTTTACCTAAAGAGCCTCGGCAGTTGATGATCAACCTCATGTATTTGGTGTTGACGGCGATGCTTGCCTTAAATATTACAAAAGAAGTATTAACTGCATTTTCTACTATTAATAATAGTATTGAACGTTCTAACTCTTCTATTACTGACAAAAATGCCAAATTCTACGAGGCTTTTGATGCAGCCGAACAGAATGAGTCAGAACGTGAAAAAGTAAAACCTTTCAACGACCGGGCAAAAGAAATACGGGCGCAATCAGATGAGTTGATTACCTATCTTCAGTCCTGGAAAGACACTGTGATTCATCGTTCCGGTGGTTATGAAATGATCAAAGGCGTACAAGCCATAAAAAGCCAGGAGGATATCAATACCCCTACCATGCTTTTTGTAGAGCAAAAGAAAGGCGAAGAGATCAAGAAACGGATGTTGGACTATAAGGAGTATCTGCTGGAGCGTATCAGCGTGCCGGAAGTGAAGCAGGCGATGATGGAGCAAATGCCCATTCAGATCACAGATCTTCCCAAAACCGGGGATAATCCAAAAGGTGACTGGACTTACGGTACATTCCACAATATTCCCGTAGTAGCCGCAATTGCTATGTTTTCCAAATTCCAAAATGACGTAAGAAACTCTGAGTCCATGGTACTGGAGCACCTGCTATCGCAAGTGCATGCGGATGACTATAAGTTTGATGCCCTTACGGCCATAGCGGTGCCTAAAACAAGTTATGCGCTTGAGGGACAAGAAATCGAAGCGACCATTATGCTGGCAGCTTATAACAAAACAGCCAAGCCAACCATTACTTCCAGTGCCGGTCCTGTAACAGTTCAGGATGGCGTAGGAACACTTAAATTCCGCGCATCCGGTGCAGGGGCGAAGACTGTGAATGGCCGTATTACTATTGACAAAGCGGGTAAGGTTGAATCCCACGAGTTTAAGTTTGAATACATGGTGGGTTCAGCCGGAGCTTCTATGCAGCTGGACAAAATGAACGTTATGTATATTGGTGTACCCAATCCCATTACCTTATCGGCCTCGGGATACAACCTTGAGGATGTGTCACTGAGTATGCCCGGAGCTACATTAAAAGGTACTGGTAAAGGTACTTATGAAGCTACAGTGGCCAAACAAGGCACTATTGACTATGTGATCAATGCCAAATCCAGGGCCGGTGCTACCGTGCAGGTAGGCGGCGGTAAAATACGTGTAAAATACATACCTGCTCCCGAAGCGCAAATGGGCGCCTACAAATCCGGAACAGTAGAGACGGCTAAGGCGAAAGCTCAGGGAGGTATCATTGCCCGCTTGGAGAATTTTGACTTCGATACCCGATTTGACGTTGTAGGTTTTACATTTGGTATGATGGGCCGCACAAGTGGTGGCGATTACTTCCAGGAAGACGTAACCGGACCTGTATTTAAGGGATCGGTGAAGGCAGCAATGGAGCGGTCGCGCCCTGGTGACAAATGGTATTTTGAGAATATACGTGTGAAGGGACCCGATAATCGGATACAAACGATTAATTCCGTAAACATTACTTTGAACTAATTTTAATCAATACTTAAGGAGCATGAATATCCTGAATAAATTAAGTGTTACTGTCGGTGCCGTGTTGATTAGCGGCGCTCTGTTTGCCCAAGATCCGATGACCAACGATCAGGCGCAAACCACTCCTGTAAACCCGACTGAAGACGCAGTTAATGAGAACTGGAAACCGGCATTGGTTCAAGATGGCGTTATCGATAGGGTACCCCACGTAAATAAGGCATTAGAGCTGTATAACATTCGTGAGGTAGATGCGGCCTGGAAACGTCGTGTATGGCAGGAGATTGATGTGCG
>JBEBUO010000207.1:0-4309 GCA_040393285.1 Taibaiella helva
AACGACCATCAACGGTGTCCCGAAGTTCTTTTCAGATCTATCGGCAAAACAACCAGGCACAATAAGTTAATTACAGAATCTGGCATGGCGCCGGTTGTAAACAACAGATGCAGTTTAAAATAACGCGGCCTTCCGCCGTAGTACCACTTTGATACTCGCCTTGCTTTCTGCATGGCTATTCCTACTGCAACCACCATTATTTATCAGGTAAAAAAAGAACACACATGAAAAAAACCAGTTTGATCGCAGCAGCGGTGTTGTGCCTCATGAGCGCCACGGCGCAGGAAAAGAACAACTTAGGCCTGGGGTTCAGCCTAAACCAATTCCAGCATGATTTCGGCATAGGGATACACCTCATAAGTCCTTACTTTGCTAATAACTCGGTTGCCGTAAGGCTGGGCGCTAATGTGCAGTGGTTGCAACACGTGGATAAAAGCCATACCACCTGGACTTCGTACCAGAATATACAGCTGGGCATTAGGGGAAGACAAGCTATCCTGGACAACAGGCTGTTCATCTACGGAGAAGGCGGACCTGTTTTACTACTTCCGAATGCAGACTTTTCATCGGAACCGGCAGTATTCGGGGGGTATGGCCTATTAGGTTTTGAGTTCAGGGCCAGCAGCGGCTTTGGCTTTTTCATGGAACTGGGTGCCATGGGTACCGGTGCCACAGCAGACAAAGTACCCGCGAAGCCGATCTACTCAAACGGGTTTACCTCCAGCACCGGATTCAGGGTCTTTTTTTAGGACGGATACGTGGGGCCTTGGCCCTTTTTCTACCGGCATCATGCGATGCGGCGGTAGTATAGAGGCAGGCTTTTCTGGAAATGAATGGGCAATCACTACAAGCGATAGCATCATCCTGTAGCACTACAAGTCCTGCAGGGTGCTTAGCTATCTTGTGCAGGCGTGTTCAAATGCTTTACCCATTCCTCCACCGTTAGTGCATCGTCCACATGAAAAGCACCGATCTTGGTACGGCGCAAGGCCTTAAGGTAAGCGCCACAACCTAATGCAGCCCCAAGATCATTGGCCAGTGAGCGGATATAAGTGCCTGTGCTGCACCGGATGCGGAAATGTACTTCAGGTCCCTCGATGCGGTTAATATCAAAAGCATGAATGGTAACCGGCCGGGGTTCCAGCTTTACCTCCTGGCCTTTACGCGCCAGCTCATACACCCGTTTACCATCTTTTTTGATGGCCGAATGAATGGGCGGTACCTGCATAATGTCGCCGGTAAACTGCAGCACTGCATTTTTGATAGCAGCCTCGCTCAGGTGTTCGTAGGGCCGGAACTGCTCCGGCTCCGACTCCAGGTCGAAGGTGGGGGTGAGGGCGCCCAGCTGTATGATGCCGGTATACTCCTTTTCCTGTCGTTGAAATTCGGTAATTTGTTTGGTCATTTTACCCGTACAGCAAATAAGCAGGCCGGAGGCCAGCGGATCTAAGGTGCCGGCATGCCCGATCTTGGTATGCATTTGTTTACGAATTTTATTCAGGGCATCAAATGAGGTCCAGGTAAGCGGCTTATCTACCAGTAATACGGCGCCGGCTTTAATCTCCTCCAGGGTAGGCAATGCTGTCATGGCTGCAAATTGCAAAGATGCCCGGCAACGAACAAATAAATTTTAAATGACGGGCAGAACCAATTAGAAATTACGATTTGCGTCAATGATAGCATCAACAATTACGTACTTAACCCCGGGGTGACCGGGAAAATGATGTTATTGCAAAATTGTCTTAAATTCGAATATAAAGCCAATTCATCCCGTTAGAACGGGAAATTCCTTACTTTTGCCAATCGCTTAAATATGTTTATTGCTAATGGGAGAAATTCCGGCCGGACCATTGCTGAGTACCATCGACTTGCCCGCTGACCTGCGCAGGCTGGACAAGATGCAGTTACAACAAGTTTGTAATGAGCTGCGTCAGTTTATAATTGACTCTGTAAGCGTCAACGGCGGCCACTTTGGCGCCAGTCTCGGCGTGGTGGAGCTCACTGTAGCCCTGCATTATGTAATGAACACCCCTTACGACCAACTGGTATGGGATGTGGGCCATCAGGCTTACGGGCATAAGATACTGACCGGCCGCCGAAAGGTATTTCACACCAACCGCAAGCGCGGCGGTATCAGCGGTTTTCCCAAGCGGGAGGAGAGCGATTATGATACTTTTGGCGTAGGCCATTCCTCCACTTCCATCTCGGCAGCGCTGGGTATGGCCATTGCCAGCAAGATTAAGGGCGAAACCGACCGGCAGCATATAGCCGTGATCGGCGACGGAGCTATGACGGCTGGCCTGCCTTTTGAGGCCATGAACCACGCCGGTGTAAGCAATGCCAACATCCTGATTATCCTCAATGATAATAATATGAGCATCGATCCCAATGTGGGCGCGCTCAAAGAATACCTGACCGACATCACCACCTCGCATACCTATAATAAGCTGAAGGATGATGTATGGAACTTTTTGGGTAAACTCCCCTATGCCGATTTTCAACGCGATATGGCTTCTAAGCTCCAGACGAGCGTAAAAAGCCTGGTATCCCGCTCCAGCAACTTGTTTGAGGCTATGGGCCTGCGTTACTTTGGCCCGGTAGACGGACATAATGTGACCAAGCTGGTAGAAACCCTCCGCGACCTGCGCGACATACAGGGGCCTAAAATTTTACACATCAAAACGGTGAAAGGAAAGGGCTATAAGCTGGCGGAAGAAGACCAGACCTTATGGCACGCCCCCGGCCTGTTTGATAAAGTAACGGGCAAGCTGAACAAGGTGGTATACGATACCCCGCAGCCCCCCAAATACCAGGACGTTTTTGGCCATACCATCATAGAACTGGCAAAAGCCAATCCTAAGATTATGGGCATTACACCGGCTATGCCTTCGGGTTGCTCCTTAAAGTATATGATGGCTGAAATGCCGGACAGGGCGCTGGACGTAGGCATTGCCGAGCAGCATGCCGTAACGGTAAGCGCCGGGCTGGCCACGCAAGGCATGAAAGTGTTTTGTAACATTTACAGCTCTTTTATGCAGCGCGCTTATGATATGGTGATACATGACGTGGCCATCCAGGACCTGCCGGTCATCTTTTGCCTGGATCGAGCGGGCATGGTAGGCGACGACGGCGGTACCCACCAGGGTGCTTACGACCTGGCCTATATGCGCTGCATTCCCAATATGATTGTAAGCGCTCCGATGAACGAACAGGAGCTGCGTAACCTGATGTACACGGCGCAACTGGACGAAAATACCCATCCCTTTGTGATCCGCTATCCCCGCGGACAGGGGGTAATGCCGCAATGGCAAACGCCCTTTGAGCCCATAGAAGTAGGGAAAGGCGTGTGTGTACGGGCCGGTAAAGACATGGCCATCCTCACCATAGGCCATCCCGGTAACTTTGCCCGTACCGCCTGTGCTATGTTGGAAAAGGAAGGCATAGATGCGGCGCATTATAACATGCGCTTTGTAAAGCCCCTGGACGAGGCGATGCTGCATGATATAGGCAAACGTTTTAAAAAGGTGATCACCGTAGAAGACGGTTGTGTACAGGGTGGCTTTGGCTCGGCTGTACTCGAATTTTTCAACGAGCACCAATACCACCCTCAGGTAGAAATTCTGGGTATTCCGGATCGGGTGATCGAGCATGGTAAGCCCGAAGAGCAGTATGCCGAGATCGGTATTGATGCGGCTACCATAAGTGCTGTAGCCCGTGCACTCCTGGCCACCTCCGGTGTCCAGGCCGTAAGTAGCAGCATATAACTTGTCTTTCACGCCAATGGCGGCCGGCAAGCAGCCAGGCTTATGCTTACCTCTTTTACTTTTCTGAACAAATGATTAGTATTTGTTTGTGCTTCTGCTATCAGCGTTTTAACACTGAGATAACTACTTTTGGTATTCAACATTAAAATACAATAGACAATGAAAAAAGTAATGTTCAGCCTGATGGCTGCAGGAATACTGGCCTTTGGGGCCAATACGGTACAGGCACAGGAAGTAGTACCGCCACAACAGGAAGCTACACTTCAGGAAAACCAGGAAGTGACGATGCCTGAACAACCTAAATTTGCTAATGAAGATGCCAATAAAGGCCTGAGCGAGTTTACCGATCTGGTGAAAGAATATGGTCCTGCCGTAAAAGCCAATGATATGGAAAAAGCACAGGAATTCAGCAACAAAGTGGGCGAATGGCAACAAGGTGCCGCTGCCTGGATCTCTACGCTAAGCGCCGATGAGCAAACCAAGCTGCAGGAATATATGCAAAAGGTAGGCGAAACGCTGAAGCCATAAATTCAGTTATCTGATTA
>JBEBUO010000208.1:0-4289 GCA_040393285.1 Taibaiella helva
AAGCCTATCGTTTAGAAATAGGACTACTTATTAACTTTGGTGCGAAAAGCATGGAGTTCAAAAGACTCATTCTTTCAAATCCACCATTGAAAGTGCATAAACGATAACGCAGCATTAAAATGGATCACACAGGATTGACGATGAGCACCGGCTAATTTATAAATATGAGGAAGACTGCATGCTAATTGCAAAATGCCGGTTTCATTACGATTAAAGTGACCCTACCAGGCAAAGGAAAAATAGTATATCAGGAACAGGATTGGGGCCAGAAAAATCTGCGATCACACACCCAGCACCCACCGTACATCAAAGGCATCAGTGATTTCTATCAGCTTTTGATCGTCCACACCTGAGGTATCATCACTTATGCCTGAGCCCAGTTTGTCAACGAGTGTTCTTCTATCCCTTATATTGCTGCAATGCAGGTAAATAGCCAGGTAATTACCAAGCAGCCTCCCCTCCTCGTGCACCAGGTCCGACCCATGAATGGTGATCCGATCCGCCACCAGCGATCCGCTTACGGCAGGCATGCCGGCATACCCCTGGAGCTCCTGCGCAAAGGTATCCAGCTGTAGCTTGCCGCCGAAGCAGGTTTGGTAAAAGCGCAGCGCCTGTTTACAATTGCCCGAAAAGGTAATGAAAACAGCGCTGGCTATTTGCTTATTTTGTTGCTTCATGATGGTTCCGTTAGGCATCAGGTATCTCCGGCTCCACCAGTCTTTTCAGCTTGTCCAGGGACTCCTGCCAGCCCAGGTAGCACATCTCGGCAGGTATAAGATCTGGAATCCCTTCCTGCATTGCTTTGAGCTCCGTGCCGCAGGATACTTTTTTCAACCAGATGGTTGTGGTCATCTCTCCGGGCAAATTAGGATCGTCGAACCGCTCTTTGTATTGGATATACTCATTGGGCCTTATTTCCTGATAGGTGCCGCCAAAGGAATGGCCATTACCGGTGCTGAAGTTGATAAAGGTCATTTTAAACTGTCCGCCTTCTTTAAAATCCATTTGCTGCACCGTGCAGACAAAACCATAAGGCGGCAGCCAGGTAGCCAATGCAGTAGGGTCGGAAAATGCCCGGAATACTTTCTTCGGACTTGCAGTAAGTACGCGATGTAAAGAGACACTGTTATTTTTCATTTCTGTAAAATTTAAATAAGTGAGGAATAGAATGCTATTTATTTGCTTTCTTTTGCCTGGCTTTCTCTTCGTTCTCCTTTTTTCGGAAGCTTATTATTCTTTTGATCAACTGTTTAGGCAGGGGCTTGTCTGCTGGAAACTGGATGACCGACTTGCTCGTCTTATACCCCTCCAGCTCTTCCTTAAATTGTGCCCAAAAGGCCTCACTATACGGATGTGACAGCGAAATATGCTTGGGAAAGGCAGCATAGTAAAGTAAATAACCGTGATACTTGAAGCAAGGTATTTGATAACTAATCACTTCTTCCGCATCAGGAACCGCTTCGTGCATCATTTTTCGGATAGCCTCCATCCTTGCTACCGTGTCTCGGTCAAATGCCTGATGATATTCGTCAATAGTTTGATAATTTGTTTTAGCCATTTTTTCTGATTTTATGGTAATAAATATAAGACACCATCAATATGCCTAAAAACACCAGGGGCATAATCATAAAGCCGAAATTCTGGTCTACACAGGCATGACTGATAAAGGCAAAAATTAAATTAAAAGATAAGCCTGCATACGCCCATTCCTTAAGGCGATAAGGCGTTTTTGGATAAGTAATGGCAATAACACCCAAAATCTTGCAAATGACCAGTGTATAGGCAAAGTAATCGGGATAGCCCAAAGGCTTGGTACCAACAGTCATATATTCGCGGGGCGCAAAAAGCCAGCTTCCAAGGGGCATAAGACCTTCCCACAACAGGATGATGATGGTAGCCACCCAAAAGATAATTTTATTTTTCTTCATCTTTTAAATTTTATAAAGTGATTAATTTCAATTAGTGGATTCTACGTAGCGTACAAAGTTACCTAGGATCGCTTGCCAGCCTTGTTGCTGAAATTCGGGATCGTTCTCCGTTTCTGCGTCAAATGTGGTGGTGATTATAGTGTTGCCGCCTTGTTCGGAAAATAACGTAGTCGCCTTTCTGCCATCACCCATAGTATAGGAAATTTCCTGATGAAGTGCTACCTTATCGTAGGTGCCTTCAAAATCAAATCCGAAACTACCGTCTTTGGCTTCCATCCGGTGCTTAAACCGGCCACCTTCCCTCAGGTCATTTTCACTACTGGGGCTATGCCAACTTGGATCGGCTGTGTTCCATTGCATAATGTCAGCGGGTGTGTTCCACGCTTCCCATACTTTGGCTACCGGTACATGAGCGGTAGCACTTACGGTAATTCTTTTTGCTTGTGCCATTGTTTGTTGATTTTTAGTGTGCGTTATTTTTATCCATACAAAGGTGCGTTATCATATAGACAAATTTCTGTTGCGGAAACGACAAATTGGGGGTGAATCGCGACAAAACCATTTATATTTGTATGAAAATACCTCTTTTCATATGCTGATTTCTGTTTTTGCGCCTGAATATGGGGTTATTGAAGCCGTCACCCCGGCCTTCCGCACCTTCAATACTGCCAACGATTTTCTAATCACCTTTGGTAAAAAGCCGGTTTTTGAGGTTGAATATGTGGGGCTGAACCCTTACGTGCCGGCCAATAACGGCGAGTACACGATAAAAACAGACAGGCTGCTCAAAGATGTAACGCATACCGATTTGCTGATTATTCCACCTACATTTGGCGATACTACTAAAGGCATTGCGGCCAATGCAGCAGCTATTCCTTATTTTAAAAAACTATATGAGCAAGGTTCCAGCCTGGCCAGCCTGTGCATAGGCGCCTTTCTGCTGGCCGAAACAGGTTTGCTTTCGGGCAAAAAATGCTCCACCCACTGGGCACACATCAGTGAATTTAAAGAAAAATATCCTGATGTAGAAGTGGCCGACGGGGCCATCATTACCGAACATGATAATATATACAGCAGTGGCGGGGCCAGCAGCTTGTGGAACCTGATTTTGTACCTGGTGGAAAAGTATTCAGACCGGGAAACGGCTGTGATGATTTCCAAATACTTCGCGCTGGATATAGGAAGAGATAGTCAATCCCAGTTTACCATATTCCGGGGACAAAGGAACCACGGTGATGCCGCTATTCAAGAGGTACAGGATTATATTGAACAGCACTATGAGGACAAAATCACCGTTGACACCCTGGCGGGCCTGATAAATACCGGACGCAGAACTTTTGAGCGCCGTTTTAAAGAGGCCACCAACAATACACCTGTTGCCTACATACAGCGCGTGCGCATAGAGGCGGCCAAAAGTTTTTTTGAAGCCTCCCGGAAAAATGTATCGGAAATCATGTTCGATGTGGGGTATACAGACACCAAAGCGTTTCGCGACACTTTCAAAAAAATAACGGGGCTTACGCCTATCGACTACAGGAATAAATTTGCCCGCCTGGCGTATGAGGTGTGATATAGGCTAGAAAAACTATAGCCAAGTTTACAATGCTAAATACTGCTATTGAGTAGTCAATTTTATTGTCCTATTTTCTTTAAAAGAAAATTTCGGGCAGTGGTTTCTTTATCCTGGTTATTGATCGGGTTGTCGCCCGATGCATCAGTTATTTCAATTTCCATATGCCGCCAGTTTTTGGAATTGATGCGTTTGAGCTTTTCTGCTTTATCCTGATCGTTTTTGAACAACTCCCAATAAGCATCTCCCTCATATTTGTCCATGCTCATAAGCCCGTCGCTTAACTTAATCGTCAGGTTTCTACCTATGCCGGCAATCTCCTGGCTTTCCCAGACCAGGGTACCCATATTCTCAGATTGAGGTCTGCCAATATGCTCCTTCAACTGCCTCCGGTGTTCGTCCAAATCTCCTTTGAAGACACCAAACGTGATTACCGTATCTGTGCTCCGGTAAGACTTCTGCGACTTCAATACGACCTGCTCCTATGCCGCAACAGTAAGCGAACCGACTAGCAACAATGTACATAAACATAGCTTTTTCATAGTAATTTATTTAAGTAAATGATCCATATCGCCAGGGTCTTGATGTATGGTTGTCACCCAAATTTATCAAAAACTAAAAATACATTAGAATGATTCGCATTGTTTAACTGTAGCTGCCGACAGGCGCCATATGAAAAATGCCGGTTGCTCTGTGGGGAACAACCGGCATTTGACACCTAGGAAAAACAAGATCTCTGTTATATTTTAAACCTCCAGCCATACTTATCATCCACACGGCCATAACGAATA
>JBEBUO010000209.1:0-4276 GCA_040393285.1 Taibaiella helva
TTTGTGATCCGGATTGGATTCGAACCAATGACCCTCAGCTTAGAAGGCTGATGCTCTATCCAGCTGAGCTACCGGACCGCCTTTTCAGGGCTTGCAAAAGTAATTTATTTTATTTGGTTTGCAAAAATACCCGTCCGCATTTTATTACCCGATAAGGCAAGCGAAAAAAGCTTATCGACGCAGTCACCGAATTTTCCCGCCTACGGCCACAAGCATCCGCGATCACTCCATTTGCCGTTTCCATACTTAATTGATTACCTTTGTCTGCGATTTTTCAACCTACATGTACTATGTCTCAATCTAATCATAAACTTGCCACCCGCTTGATTCATGCCGGGGTTACACCAGATCCGTCTACAGGTGCCATTATGACGCCTATTTTCCAGACATCCACTTATGTACAAGACGCTCCGGGCGTACACAAAGGATATGAATATGCGCGTACCCAAAATCCAACCCGGACGGCTTTAGAACAAGCTTTGGCGGCTATAGAAAACGGCAAATATGCCCTGTCTTTTGGAAGCGGTATGGCTGCCACAGATGCAGTGATGCGCCTGCTCGCCCCGGGTGATGAAGTGATTGTGGCCAACGACCTGTACGGCGGCTCCTATAGGGTTTTTACGAAAGTGTTTGCTTTATACGGCATTAAATTTCACTTTATACCCATGCAGGATCCAGGTCATATTAGCGATTACATCAACAGCAATACCAAGATGATCTGGTTGGAGACACCATCCAACCCCTTATTGCAAATAACTGATATAGAAGCGGTATGTAAGATAGCTGCAACACATAAGCTGCTGACTATTGTAGACAATACATTTGCCTCTCCTTACCTGCAGAACCCGCTGGATTGGGGCGCAGATATGGTGGTGCATTCGGCTACTAAGTACCTGGGCGGACATAGCGATGTAGTGCATGGGTGTGTCATCCTGAATGATGCGGCATTGGAAGAACGCTTGCGTTTTATCCAAAACAGCTGTGGTGCCGTACCCGGACCCCATGATTGCTGGCTGGTATTGCGTGGTATAAAGACCCTGCATGTGCGCATGGACAGGCATTGCCTGAACGGCGAGAAGATTGCCCATTATCTTCGCCAACACCCTAAGGTAGCCAAGGTGATCTGGGCCGGATTTGCGGATCACCCTAACCATGAAGTGGCCAAAAAGCAAATGCGCAATTTTGGTGGCATGGTTTCTTTTATTTTGAAAGAGGATACGATAGAAGCGGCTAACCGCATCCTCTCCAAAACAGTTTTATTCGCCCTGGCGGAGTCGCTTGGAGGAGTAGAGTCGCTTATCGGGCACCCGGCTACCATGACCCATGCTTCCATACCACATGAAGAGCGTATTAAGAACGGGCTGGCAGATTCGCTGATCCGGCTTAGTGTGGGAATTGAAGATGCCGATGACCTGATTGCTGATCTGGAGCAGGCCTTGGGTAATTGAACGATCTGACAACAATTTTATTTCATTTTCCGTTAGGAGGTATATGTCTCCATTACCGTCCACATTTATTAGCGCGTATATTTATAAGAGCATACTTGTCTTAAGTATGCTCTGTGCTTACACGTCCTTCGGCCAGCAAAAAAAGGCAGCTGACAGTATCCTGATCCTCGGGAATGAATACGCTGAATTTATTAAAAAAGACGAGCATACCGTACATAAGCTGATGCATGATGTAAAATTACAACACGGTAGCGATACCCTGTACTGCGATAGTGCATTCTTTTACACCCATATCAATAGTGTGGAGGCATTTGGTGATGTCGTCATACGACAAGCAGATGGTACGGAAGCTTTTGCCGACTATATGCGCTATACCGGTAACGATAAAATTGTATTTATGCGTGCTTATAATGGCCGCGAAGTACAGCTCGTGGATTCGGCCGGCAACAGTTTATGGTCTAAGGAAATTGCCTATAACCTGAGAACCAAGATAGGGACTTATCGAAACGGAGGTCAATTGCAAAATGAAACTACCGTCCTGATCAGTGACAGGGCCGTTTATAACCTGCACACCAAAGAGGCCCGGTTTACCGGAAACGTTACCGTGGTAGACCCCGAGTATAATGTAGTATCAACGGATCTGGGATACAATACGGAGTCGAAAATGGTCCGGTTTTTTGGCCCCTCAGTGGTCGTGAATGAAGAATCTGTTTTGCGTACCACAAGTGGTACTTACGATAGCAAACAAAAAATAGCCCACTTTACCGAACGTTCTTCTTTAATGAACCAGGCGCAATATATTGAGGCCGATACCCTGCATTACGACCGGAACACCGGATTCGGCGAAGGATTCGGAAATGTCATCTCGATCGACACCACACAAAAAAGCATCTTGTTTTCAGGATATGTGCAATACAATGAGCAGACAAAAGTCATGCTGAGTTATCTGAACCCGGTAATGAAAAAATTGGATGGTAAGGAGAGCAGGTACCTCCGTGCCGACACTTTTTACAGCGCACCCATCATGAAGGCCTTGGGTTTACCCATGACCGCGCAGGACAGTCTTGAACTGACTGCTGATATACTTCAGTCGGCAGTAGAAGCGTCTGAAGCCCCTGATGCCCTGGCTTATCAGGATAGCCTGGCTGTGGAGCAGGATAGCTTGATAAGTGATTTGAATATGCCATTGGATCCTGTAGTGAGCCCGAACCAGGATACCCTATATGTACCTGTTGATACAAGTATTTCAGGGCCAACTGATGACGAAAATAGCCAGCTGGTTATGCCTCCGTTTGATCCTCTTTCTTACCAGGATACCCTCCGGGCAACACCCGATAATAAGCTGGAGGGGTTGAAGTTCCAGATGGACCAACTGGTCTATTCCGGCAAGCCCTCAGATTCCATTGCAAAGGTAGCGCCGCAGCCAGATAGCTCGGCGCGCTTCCCCGATTATCAGGGAGATATTCAGCCCAATGCAGATACCGCCGGCCCCAGGTATTTTGTCGCCTACCATAATGTGGTGATATGGTCAGATTCCCTTCAGGGGAAATGCGACAGCCTGAAGTATACAGAAAGTGACAGCCTTATGGTGATGTACGGTGTTCCGGTACTCTGGCCTAAATCCGGCCAGATGAATGGCGAAGTCATCATCATGAAAATGGATACACAAAGCCTGCGTGAGATTATTATTCCTAAGGACGGTATTATGATTAATCGTTCCGGTCCGGAGCAGGCCGGCATGTACGATCAGGTGCAGGGCAATATGATCCACGGTTTTTTAAGCAACAATGAGTTAGACTCCCTGATTGCTGAAGGAAATGCAGCTTCGATCTATTATGTAACCGATGATGACAGCGCCTACGTGGGCGGAAGCGAGGCTACAGCCGAGCGGATCGAAATCTTATTTGATGAGCAAAAAATTGACAAAATCTATTACCGGAATAATGTGGAGCAAACAATGACACCTATGAACGATGTCGAGCCCGATACATTACATTTAAGCCGGTTCAAATGGCTGGAAATGGACCGACCTAAAAGCCTGGAAGAATTCCTGGACGGTCTTGAATTACCTCTGGTACCAGAACTATAAATCTGATAAGCAGTTCAGGCAGGTTGGGGTTAACAAGCGGTGCTTGCTATTTCATTTCGTCTAATTGTTTTTGAGCTGCGGCTTTAAGTGTACGATGATCTCCATCCAATACTTGCTTAAACTGTTTAATGGCCTTTCGTTTTTTCCCTAAAGCTTTATAACTCATTCCTGTATAATACACAGCTTCCCAGTGGTTGGGGTCAGAAGGGTTAGCCTCGGCTTGCTTAAAATAGCCGATGGCCTGGTTGTACTCCTGCTGCTTGTATTGCTCCATCCCGATCTTGAAATTACTACGGGTAGCCGGAGGGTCTTTCTGTTTTTCTTCCTGTTTCCGTTCCTTTGCTGCACTTACCTGCGGGGCTTTTTCCAGGGCAGCTACAGTTTTGCTGGCTTCTATTTCCGTATCATCTTTGCCTTGTTCCGTACGCGCAGCTGCTACAGTCGGTTGCCGATCTTCATCGGCGGCTGCCACAGTCAGGGCAGGCTTAGCAGGTACTACACTGTCTGCTTTTTTTATTGGGATCGGAGTTGGTGCCGGATTTGCTTGTGCCAGCACCGTGCTATCCCGGGTAGTACGTGCTATAGCATCGTTTACCTCAGGATTTGTTGCTTCTTGTCGCGCATCGGTTTTTAGCTGATTTGCAGTTGCTTCATTTAAGGCTGTATTGGTATCCTCAGAGACGGTGTTCATGGCCAGGATATCCCGACCAGCGGGTTGGTTGAACTTAAAATACCATAA
>JBEBUO010000210.1:0-4270 GCA_040393285.1 Taibaiella helva
TTATACGTAATAAACTCTACGATATCCTGTTCGTCATCCACCACAAGTATCTTTCCAAGTGCATTTTCCATGTTTATGCTATGTTTACTTTTGGCTGCAATATTAACCGAACTTAAAAGAAATATAACATTATAAAATTGTTACCAGCCGCATCTTACACGACTTCGTTAAGGTCCTCACCCGCTATTTCTACCTGTGTAGGGAAGGCAAATCCCTTGGCATGCCGGTACATCAATTCATAAATGCCCAGATTCACTTCCTGCTTTTTCTCGTAAAAATTGTAAGTGCCCCGGGCATCCAGAAAATACACAATGACAATATTGACCGAATAGTCACCGAATTCATCTACAAAAATGGTTGGCTTCCCAACATTATACTGTACACCTTCTATAAGTCGGACCATTTCAGCCATAACAAATTCCAGATTTTGACGGGATAACCCGTAAATCGCACCCACTGTAAGTTTTACTCTTCGGGTACCCCTATCCGAAAAGTTTTCCAGACTATTGTCAATAAGCTTTTTATTGGGTAGGATAATCAACGATTTATCAAAAGATCGAATGCGTGTACTTCTGAATCCTACTTTCTCAATATTCCCCTCCACGCCATCTACTTTTATCCAGTCACCGGTGGCAAACGGCTTGTCTATGAGCACCATAAAGGAAGCCAGCAGGTTTTCCAAGCTATCTTTGGCGGCAAATGCCAAGGCAATACCCCCAACACCAAGACCAGCTACCAGCGCCGCGACATTTACATGAAATACACCGCCCAGCACGCTGAAGAAACCAATGATCCAAGTCAATACCTTTAATACATCATTCAATAAGGGCAGAAGTTGCTGCCTTTGCCGGTCGCCCTGTTCTCCTGCACGCCTAGTCCAAACCAGAAATAAGAAATCCAGCATGCGGGCTACCATCCAGAAAAAATAAAAGGTGGCCAGCAGGATAAAGACATTGTCCAGCACATCCATAAGCGTAATGATGGTGCCGTTGGTCTTTACGAGCTTTTGTCCGTCATATTTCATGCGTTCAAAAACCACGATTTTATTCAGCAGTTTCGATACCTGATAGCATGCGGCATAAAACAGTATGGTGACCACAAGACCCTGTAAGGGTTGCACCATAAGGTCCTTAAAATGTTGTGCAAATTCGCCCTTTGAATGCTTCTTAAAAAGCACAAAAATAAACCTGGTAAGAATGGATGTGAGGTACTTTCTTAAGAAAAGTGCCAGGAGCAATATACCGCCAAATCGAACATAAGCCATTACCGGAAGCCCCCAGAGCTGGTCTTGAAGAAAATCAAATTGCATACCCTTTCAGTTTTAGCGTAAAGATACGATCACCGTATAGTTTTAAACCGCAACATTAAACTCACGTAAGGCATCATTTAAACTGGTTTTAAGGTCGGTGCTGGCTTTACGCTTGCCAATAATGAGTGCACAACCCACGCCAAAACGACCGGCCGGAAAATCCTTGGTGTAATTTCCCGGAATCACCACACTTCTTGCCGGCACACGACCCCGAAGTTCAACGGGTTCAGAACCGCTCACGTCAATAATTTTTGTACTGTTGGTCAACACGACATTGGCGCCCAATACGGCCTGTTCTTCTACCCTTACCCCTTCCACTACAATGCAGCGGGAGCCGATAAAACAACCATCTTCGATAACTACAGGTGCTGCCTGCAACGGTTCTAATACACCGCCTATACCCACCCCGCCACTTAAATGTACACCCTTACCAATTTGGGCACAGCTTCCTACAGTGGCCCAGGTGTCCACCATGGTTCCCTCATCCACATAGGCACCTATGTTGACATAAGAGGGCATCAATACCACATTCGGAGCAATATAAGCACCATAACGTGCTACCGCATGGGGCACGGCACGGACGCCCAGCGCTGCGTAGTTCTTTTTCAGTTCCATTTTATCATAAAACTCGAATGGAGCTAACTCCCAGGTCTTCATTTTCTGAATACCGAAGTACAGCAAAATCGCCTGTTTTACCCATTCGTTGACCTGCCAGCCACCATCTTTAGGCTCCGCCACCCGTAAGCGGCCCTTGTCGACAGCCTCCAGTACATCGCGTACGGCTTGTTCATATTTTGGTTGTTGCAGTAAATCTTTCTGTTGATAAGCCTCGGTAATTAATGTAGCCAGTTCTTGCATAGGTATATTGATAATGGAAAGCAGGTCGTCTGAAGTGTTTCAAGTCATCTTGCATAGCACACCGTTTCGTGAAGCCATCTCCATAGCCACAGTATCTGTGTTGGAGATTTACCTTTGGCAAAAGAAGGCCTTGCTTCAGCTCGTTTTGCTACCGATGGCGCTTGTTCGGACAGCCGCCTTAAATTAAGCTGGTGAATAAAATTTTATTTGGTAATCGTACGTTGTTCAATACGTTTTTCATAATCTGCTCCCTGAAATATGCGATGCACGTAGATACCCGGAACATGAATAAAGTTAGGGTCAAGTTCACCCGCAGGCACCAATTCCTCTACTTCTACGATGGAAATTTTACCGGCCATAGCCATCACACCATTGAAGTTCCTGGATGTTTTGTTGAAAATGATGTTGCCTTTGGTATCTCCTTTCCAGGCTTTAACAATGGAGTAATCAGCCTCAAAGGCCTCCTCCAGCAGATAATCCTTACCTTTAAAATGCCGCACTTCTTTACCTTCAGCCACTTCTGTACCCACACCGGCTGGTGTAAATATAGCTGGCATACCGTACGCGGCAGCCATGCAACGTGTGGCCAGGGTTCCCTGCGGCACCAGATCTACCTCCAACTCGCCGGAGAGCAACTGGCGTTCAAACTCAGCATTCTCTCCCACATAGGAAGCAATCATTTTTTTTACCTGTTTGGTCTGCAACATCAGCCCAATACCGAAATCATCCACTCCGGCATTGTTGGAAATACAGGTAAGGTTCTTTACATTCTTCTTAATCAATGCGTTAATACTATTTTCAGGGATGCCACATAAGCCAAAGCCTCCCAACATAATCACCGCACCATCCTGAATGTCGGCCACCGCTTCTTCGGCATTGGCCACTACTTTATTAAATCCCATAAATTGCTGCTTTGATATTCAGGGCTTAAAGGTACGTGATTCACCCAATTTACAAAAAGGAAAAAACCAGCACAAGCTCACTTTTACAGGTTTGAAAATACTAAAACCGCCAAAAACGAGTTTATTAGAAATTCTGTTATCAATCGACCGGCATTCATAACGCCAAACGCTTATCTTTGCAGCCTATGTTCCGAATTTCATTACCTATTCTTTTTATTTGCATGGCCACCGCTGCCTTTGGCCAGCCTACCGTTGCCGATAAGATTATTGCTCAGGTAGGCAATAAAATCATCCTTCAATCAGAAGTCAATGAGCAGTATGTTCAGGACAAGGCAGCCTATGGCTCGCTTCCCGATAATTACAAGTGCTATGTCTTATATACCTTAATGTCCCAACAGATCCTTGTGGAACAAGCAGTGAGGGACAGCGTGATCGTTACCGACGAAGAAGTAGAAAGTATACTGGATCAGCGGATCAGGTATTGGCTTGGGGAATATGGCAGCCGTGAAGCACTCGAGGCAGCCAGCGGCCGGACTATCTATCAGTTAAAAGATGATTTCCGCCCGGTTTTCCGGGATAAAACGATAGCCGAACGCATGCAGGCCCAGGTAATGGAACATGTGAAGATTACACCTGCAGAAATCAATGCCTTCTTTAATAAGATACCCACAGACAGTTTACCACTTTATCCCGCTATTGTGGAGATGGGGCAAATTGTGATCAAACCTGATGTGAACCCCGAAATAGACAAGTTAGCCAAAGAAAAGCTGGAAGGCATCCGTAAAGATATCGTGGACGGAGGTAAGAGTTTTCAAAGTATGGCAGGCATCTACAGCATGGATCCGGGCAGTAAAGACAATGGTGGTGAACTGGACATCAACCGTAAAGAATTTGACCCCCAGGTTGTGGCTGCCGCATTTCGCTTGCAGCCGGGAGAGATTTCTCCGGTTTTCAAATCCAGCTTTGGCTACCACATTGTACAAATGGTACGCCGTATGGGTGAAGAAGCCAGGATAAGGCATATCCTGATTATCCCGGAAATTACTAATTACGATTTGCAACAATCCATGAAAAAACTGGACAGTGTGCGGGCAGACCTGTTAAGTGGCAAACTTAATTTCCAGGAAGCCGTAGGTAAGTACAGCAACGATGACCAGAGTAAAATGACGGGCGGCATGGTGGTACATCCCGAAACCGGTAG
>JBEBUO010000211.1:0-4264 GCA_040393285.1 Taibaiella helva
AATTGAGCATCCAAGGCGCAATTATTTATTACCAGTTGCTTATCCTTGCACTTCTTTTTTATACTATAGCGCTCAGTAAAGACCGTTTTATCCCTACATTTGTAAGCCCGGCCCAGACCTGCTTACCGTCAGGTATCAGTGATGTGTCTTTTATCTGAGACAGGTGCTCATAAACGCCGGGGATGACAGGCTCACATAGGCCTTTTGATGTTATCGCATATGGACAAACTAATCAATTTCGGAGCCGGCCCGGCAGCACTGCCCCAGCCGGTACTGGAGGCCGCAGCAGCGGCACTGCTTCGGTATAAGGATACCGGACTTTCCATTCTGGAAATCCCCCATCGCGGCAAGTTGTTTACCGCCATTATAGAAGAAGCCAATGAACTGGTACGCGAACTTCTTGGATTGGGCAACGACTATCATGTGATGTGGATGCAAGGCGGCGGCAGGTTGCAGTTTTGCATGTTGCCCATGAACTTTCTGCAGCAGGAAGCCGGATATGTGGATAGCGGCCACTGGGCAGCGGCTGCTATGGAGCAGGCACAGTATTACGGACAAACAAAAGTGGTTGCCTCTACCCGCGAATCGGATTACCGTATAGTACCGGAACTGACGAACATAACTGACCAGCTGGATTATGTGCACCTCACGACCAACAACACCATTTACGGCACGCAGCTGGGGCAGATTCCGAATAGCCAATCGCCGATTGTGGCGGACATGAGTTCTGAACTCTTTAGCCGGCAGCTGGACTATAAGCAATGCCAACTCATTTATGCGGTGGCCCAGAAAAACATCGGACCCGCAGGTGTCACTCTTGTGATCATGCATGAGTCCATGGCGCAGCGGCAGGCACGCGATGTGCCCGATATTCTTTCTTACCGGGAAATGGCCCGGCAAAACTCTATGGTGAATACCCCACCCGTCTTCGCCATTTACACCAGCCTGCTTACCCTACGCTGGATAAAAGAACAAGGCCTCGACACCCTGGAAAGGAAAAATGAGGAAAAGGCCCGGATACTGTACCAGGCAATCGACAAGAGTAACCTGTTTTATGGGGTAGCAGAACCCGACAGCCGCAGTAAGATGAATGTATGCTTCCGGCTGCACCGTCAGGAGGAGACCATTCCTTTCCTTGATTTTTGCAGGGAAAGAAAGATAACCGGTATTAAAGGTCACCGAAGTGTAGGCGGCTTCAGGGCTTCTCTGTACAATGCCATAAGTCTGGAGGAAGTAAAGATACTGGTCCGGGCGATCGAAGACTTTACCACACATACAACACCTTAACATACACCTTACTGGAGCAACCTTTACTAAAGAAAGGTATTCATCCGGCTGCTCAGGACAAGTACAGGTACGCCAGCAATTGTGCGGCTACTCCAAGGCCATAACCCAGCCACAGCTCTACAGGCCGATGCGCCAGCAGTACCAGGCGCGCAGAGCCGATAAGGCCCGCCACCAGCAATACCAGCAGGAAGGGGATAGTCAGGTTGACTTGACTGATGAACAGCAACACAATCATAATACCTACGGCCCCGCCGGCAGCGGCTGTATGCATGCTTATTTTTGTAAAAATATTAACCAGAAACAGCAGGATAATGCCCCAGAAAGCGCCCAGCAGCAACACGCGGAGTGCCAGCGGTGCTTCTATATTCTTAAAGATCCAGTAGGTCCAGAAATAAAAAATCATAGTCGCCATCAGCGGTACAATACGTTCCTTTTTATCCCTGAGGTGTATGCTGCTGATAAAGTGGAGTGCTTTGAGCAAGAGCACGGTAATTACCGGAAACAAAATCGTGTTCAACGCCAGATTACTGATCCATTGTACCCGCGCCGCTTTTTCTACTGCGGCAAATTGTGCCCGGCAAAGGTACATGATTACGAGGGCCATCGCCGTGGGCATGAATGTAGGATGAAAAACGTAAGAAATGACTTTGGCCGGTAGGCGCCATCTTTTATAGTATAAAGGCTGACTGGTTGGTATTCTGATTTCCTGCATTGCCGCAAAGGTAAGTGTTTTAAAAAATTGCACCCCAACAAGGCTGTTCCCCTATACGCTTAGCTATATTCCCGGCCCATCTCGCCTGCGCGGCTTCATCCAGTCCGTGCTTTGTTTCCCGGTCGTAGCTATGTTGTGTTTTTTCCAGCAACTGCATTTGGCGTCTATGCTCCTGTTTTAATTGTTCAAAGGCTTTGTCTTCGCTCAACTGCATCGCCTCCATACGCGTTTTCAGGATGCAGGCGTACAAGGCAGTAATGTCAAAATGAAGCTGTTCATGTGCCAGTACCCGGTCGTTCCGGCCCTGTGGTTTCATCCAGGAGCGGTCTTTATCGAAATACACCAGCAGGCTGACCTCAATCTTCATCCTACCCTCTTCACTGCTGGCGCTCATGGCCATCTGAATGCCGCTGTACGTAGCGGCTACACCTTTACTGCCATGATCAGGTGATGCTTTAAAATCCCTGATCTGCAAGGGCACATCGGAACGATATACGATAAAATTGCTTTCCTCACTTTTATGTACTATATTTACCTTAACCACTGCCTGGGCCCTGCCCGACAGTGTCGGCAACAAGAGCAAAAGGCCCAATACAGGCCCGGTCAGTAGCTTAAATAGATTTCTCATACCCGCAAATTATTCAAAGTTATTTAATAGCGCTCCGGTTTCGAAGACTTAACTTTGAAACCTGAAGATAGTGATTTTCGAAAAACTCCTTTATTTCTTACATGCAACCCACTATTTTAATTACCAATGATGACGGGGTCACCGCCCCCGGGATCCGAAACCTGATAGAAGCTGTCCGTGATCTGGGAAATGTATTTGTTGTGGCGCCCGACGGGCCACAGTCCGGTATGGGACATGCCATTACCATAGGCAAGCCGTTACGCATGGATCCCGTCCATCTTTTTGAGGATCTGGGCGTTTCGGCCTGGCAGTGCAGCGGCACTCCGGTCGACTGTGTAAAGCTCGCCAATGATGTCATTCTGAAAGGAAAGAAAGCGGACATCTGCCTTAGTGGTATTAACCATGGTTCCAATGCTTCCATCAACGTGATTTATTCAGGCACCATGAGTGCGGCCATGGAAGCTGCTGTGGAGGGCATTCCCTCTGCAGGCTTTTCTTTGCAGGACTTTACATTTGAAGCCGACTTTTCTGTATCGCGGATAGTGGCGCGTGCCGTTACCAAGCGCATCCTTAGCCAGGAGCTTCCCGAGCACTTGCTACTCAATGTGAATATACCTAAGGTATCGGCCGAAGATTTTAAAGGTATCAAAATATGCCGTCAGGCAGATGCCAAATGGGCAGAGAATTTTGAACGCCGTAAAGATCCCAGGGGCCGGGATTATTATTGGATGACCGGTAAGTTTGTGAACCGGGATATGGGTGAAGATACCGACATCGAAGCGCTCAACAGGGGTTATGCCTCCATTGTGCCGGTCAATATTGATTTTACCGATGAGCTTACCCGCAACTGGTTGCTGCAAAAGTATCCCGACCTGGCCTGAGCCCGGGTAGCGGCATAGCGAAAACTAATCGTATAAGCCCACAAGGCTCTTAGGGTGTACAGGCATATTGGGCGTCATGCTTGTGCCCGCTGGCTAGGCTAGCCTTAGGGTGCTATGGCTTTGCGTACCTCCTCGCTCAGGGGCTTGGTAGCAGAGCTGAATACGGCTACCAGTTTACCCTGTTCGTCAATCAGGTATTTCTGAAAGTTCCATTTTACCGAACTGTTCTTGTAATGGTTGTGGTCCTTATTCGTCAGCCATTGATAAATCGGGGCCATCTCTTTCCCTTTCACTGAGATTTTCTGTGCCATGGGAAAAGTGACCCCATAATTCTTTTGGCAAAACTCAGCAATGTCTTCATTGCTGCCCGGCTCCTGGTGCATAAAATTGTTGGCCGGGAAGCCCACGATCACCAATTTATCCTGATACTGCTGGTACAAGGCTTCCAACTCGGCATACTGGGGCGTAAAACCACATTTTGAAGCGGTGTTTACAATCAGTATTTTCTTGCCTTTGAAGTCAGCAAAATCAATGGTGCCGCCTTCTAATCCTTCGACCTGAAAATCATAAATGCTTTCGGGGAGGGTGGCATCCGTTTGAGGTGGTGCAGCAAATAAAAACGAGAAAAAGGATAGAAAAGACATATAGAAGAGGGAAATACACATCATCGTGCCGGTTTTTAAGGCAAGTTACAACAATCGTGGCAGTGCAAACGTTAGGAAAGCCTTATTTTTCTAGCCCGGACAGAAAATGAGA
>JBEBUO010000212.1:0-4235 GCA_040393285.1 Taibaiella helva
TTCCGATAGCCACATACTTATTATGGACATTCAGGAGCATCATATAAACGACATAAAGATTGCGGAAATAATTTCTGATGATATCATTATTCAAAACCTGGAAGAGGCTTTGGACGTAATGGGCAATATGTATTACCAGGGCTTTGAGGGTATGATTATCCGGGAGCAGCATATCACACCTGACTTCTTTGATTTGAAAAACAAAATGGCCGGCGATATCCTTCAAAAGTTTGCTACTTACCGTATGCGGCTTGCCATTGTGGGCGACTACTCGAAATTTATCAGCAAGAGCCTCGGGGACTTCATCTATGAAAGCAATAAAGGCCGGCATATTTATTTTGTGGCTTCTACGGACGAAGCAATAAACAAGTTGGCGCACTGAAATGAAAGGTTTTTTGACGGTTACATAGGTGACGTATATTTATGTCGTTACTGATTATTTCAACACCATAATAATGCCGGTAGCAAGATATAGCATGCATATTAGAAAGGAAGAAACTAAAGACCACCGGGAGGTATTTGACCTGATTGAAAATGCTTTTAAAGACGAGGCATATGCTGATCATAAAGAGCAGTATCTGGTAGAAAGGTTAAGAAGCGCCGACTCGTTTATTCCTGAACTATCTTTGGTTGCTGAAGTTGAGGGCAGAATTGTAGGCTATATTTTGCTTACGGAGATTGAGATTGTAAACCAGGAGACAGCAGCCACATGCCTGGCCTTAGCGCCGGTAGCAGTATTAAAGGCACATCAGGGAAAGGGTATAGGCAGTCAGCTCATTCGGAAAGCGCACGAGCAGGCAAAGGCATTGGGCTTTGGCGTGGTGGTCTTATTAGGGCATGAAACGTACTATCCCAGATTCGGATATAGGATGGTGAAGGATTACGAGGTTCGTTTGCCTTTTGACGTACCTGATGAAAATTGTATGCTGATAGAACTGACCGAAGGGGCCTTAGCCGGTGTGTCCGGAACGGTTGTATATCCAAAAGAATTTTTTGAATAAAGGGATGGTGCAACTCCACCTTGGCTGCCGCGCCGGCAAAGGGCGGGAACACCAACGAGGAGCTAAATTTAAAATTTTAATATAGTAAGAATCAGAAACAAAACGCTATGACTGACAAATATTTACTTCACGGAAAACTAAAGGCAAAGGCGGGACATAACGAAGCGCTTGCAGCTATTTTACTTCAAGCATCCGAACTTGTAGGAACTGTAAAAGGCTGTCATATGTATCTAATCGGCAGATCGGATCAAGATCCGGACGCTGTCTATGTCACAGAAATATGGGACAGTAAAGAAGACCATGACAACTCGTTGAACGCTGAAGGTGTACGGGAACTCATCATGAAGGCAATGCCACTCCTGGAGGGACCACCTACTAAAGGACAGGAGCTTGACATTATAGGCGGTTCCGGTATCTGATTTTCGGCGATGTTCCGGCAGGTAAGTGTCGGTAGCTTTCGTCGTCATGGCCTGGTGTAGCCGTTTTACTTCTTACTTTCCCGCTTGATACACCTCGAATAAAGAGGCTGTTGACGCAGGTTTTCCTTAATCTATGGCTTCTCCTTGTCCTCGTTAATGAGTAGTTTAAAGTCGGGCAACCCGTCATAGTATTGGTAAAGTAAAAACCGGTAGGGGTCTATGCCATGATGGAAATAGCGGGGTGCATTGGCGAAGTAGTCTAAGTATTCCTGACTGGCGGATAAGGTAATGGGTACACCCGGACGAACAAAATAAGTGGTTTTTACCGAAGGGGGTAAAGCCATTTCCGGAAGCGCTTTTTGAATCATACCGCCCACATGCTTTCCTAAATACTTTTGGTAAGCCGATGATGACTTTTCCGCTCTTTTCTTCATTTTATTGAATGCTCCTTTCAGTATGACCCTTTTAAAGAAAGGTAAATCATTAAAACGTGCCATAAGATTGAGAATAGGGTTGGGCTCATTCATGTCAATGGCTATCTGTTGGGTGGTAAAAGGCATTTCCGGCACCGGGTCGGCTGTGTTTACAATGCTGAAACTCCATTCAGAGCGATTGGCATTATCGTAATCATAGGCAAAGTACATATTACCCATTTTGGGCGCCGCACTGGCATAGGTCTTTACAACGATGTCCTTATAAATGCCCTGTTTGCGCAGCTGCATCAGCCAGGCGCTGAAGTAATAGCATAAAGCGCCTCCCTGTGAGTGGCCCCCGATCAAAAACTTACGGTAGCCTTGCGCATAAAAGTCATTGATTTTACCCTGGATATCATTGGCCAGGTAAGCAAATCCTATCAGGAATCCTGCATGTACCGCGGCCCTGGGATCGCTTGCAAGCTGGTAGTCAAATGTTTTTTCCTTACTCAGCCTTACGGTTCCTGAGGCGGGTACCATAGCACAATAGAAATCCGACAAAATGGAGTTGGCATTGGCGGTAGTGCCGCGAAGTATGATGACTACAGTAGAGTCCTGTCTCAACCAGATATGGCTGACATTGTCGAGTCCCAGGCTGGCGGAGCGGTAATGCAAGTTATAGCCCTCAAGAAACCCCGTAAACTGGTTGGTATCTGTCGCATCCAGAAAGGCCATATTGAGTTGTAACAGTGCGTCGCATTCCTGTGCGTCAAAGCCGGGCTCCAGTCGAAACTCCTTTGCATAAACATCGGTACAGATGAAGGCGCCAAGAAGAATTGCAAGCGTGGCGCGTAATAAGGGGCGGGTAACATAAGAACTGATTAAGCGCATCATATCATTTGGTTTTATTGGCTTCTTTGTCGGGATAGCAGTGTCTTGTGTGAAACGACTGCCGGCAAGGGAAATAAATACCGGCATGCTACCGGGTATAAAAATACACTTAACCATGTCAAATTCCTATTCTATACCTGTCAAATACGATACCTCTTGTTCCGTCAGCCAAAAGCGGGTACATCGCTATTCAACGGAGCGGCGGGTTTGGGAGGTACGAAGCAAAAGCAGATGGCTTGAATTACTTTAGCCCCGGGTACTTTTCCCCGTGCTCTTCGTAGTCTGCCGGTGTTCAGGCTATGCGGGTCTTTGAAAGTATGTTTTCGTTTGCGGGCATACAGCAAAAAAAATTTGTATTTCTTGCATGGCTTGGATAATTTTAAACATCCGGTATCTACAGCGGGCTTATGGTCATCACCCACGCAACCAAGATAATAAAGCTATGCAAACAGACAATTTATTGAAGCAAATCAATTTCATTAAGGAAATAGACAAGTTGAAATACATTCAACGTAAAACAAAGTTACTCAACAGCGACAGGCCTGAGAATGATGCGGAGCATAGTTGGCACCTGGCCATGATGACGATCGTACTGGCGGCACATGCCAACCAGCAGATAGATGTACTCAAGGTAGTAAAAATGGTTTTGATTCACGACATTGTTGAGATTGATGCCGGCGATACCTTTATTTATGATGCCGTTAAAAATCATACCAATACAGACGAAGAACTTATTGCTGCAAAGCGAATATTCGGGCTTTTGCCGCCCGGGCAAGCGGATGAGTTAATCGCCATATGGGAAGAGTTTGAGGCCGGGGTAACGGACGAAGCTAAATTTGCAAGGGCCATGGACCGGCTGGAACCCCTGTTGCAAAACACATCCAACAATGGCGGTACCTGGAGGGAATTTGATGTGCCCTACCAGAAGGTTTATGACAAGAAGAAGGTGATTAAGGAAGGTTCAATATCTATATGGAATTATGCGGAGCAGTTAATTAATGAAAGCGTGGCCAAAGGTATATTAAAGAAAGCCTAAGGGTGTGGGGATAACGCTACCGGAAGTATTACCTTGTAACTGTATCATATGAGTTCACCAACTAAGCGGCGGATATGGCACTTCCTGATTTTACGATAAGGCCATCAGGGGAAATCTCAGTGGCGTTTTTGAAAAGAAATATACTGACATTTCATCAGGCAACAGAATACATCCGGCATTTGCCTTATGGGCGTAATGCCGACAAAACCGATTTGAAAAGCATTTTTACTGACAATAAGGGAACGTGTAGTACCAAGCATGCGCTCCTTCAGGTGCTGGCAGAGGAACAGGGCATGAACCATATGAGGTTGATGCTGGGTATTTTTAGGATGAATGCGCAAAACACGCCTAAGGTCGGCAATACGCTGCGTGAGAAGGGCCTGGAATACCTTCCGGAGGCACATAACTATTTAAGCTGGGGCAGCGAAGTGTTTGATTTTACCAGGCCTCGCTCATCACCGGCTGACTTTATAGA
>JBEBUO010000213.1:0-4200 GCA_040393285.1 Taibaiella helva
GGAAATACAATGACAAGGAACAAGACTATAGCAAGCCGGCTCAGGGAAGTATTGCTTGACGGGCACTGGATTGCCAACACTAATTACAGGGAGCAAATCGTAGACCTTAACTGGCAGCAGGCCACACAAAAGATTGCCGGATTAAATACGGTTGCGGCTTTGGTCTACCACATTGACTACTACCTAAAGGGGCTGTTACAGGCCTTCGATACCGGAAAGCTTGCGATCAGCGACAAGTTCAGCTTTGACCTTCCGCTCATTAAAGACGAAGCGGCATGGCAGACATTAGTTGGCGATTTTTTAAGCCATGCAGCGCAATTTGCCGGCAAAGTGGAGCAAATGGACGACAGCTTATTCGACCAGGTATTTATAGAGGAAAGATACGGTACCTTCCTTCGGAATGTGGAAGGCGTCATTGAGCACAGCTACTATCATTTAGGACAGATCGTACTCATCAGGAAAATGATGGGTACTAAATGAACATTTTTATCAACATTATTAATAAGCCAGTACCCCTTTGCCTGAAAGCTTATGCGGTTGCTGATAATTTGTATAGGATGAAACACATGATTAAATTTATTTTACTACTCGCCGCAACATTCGGATTTTATTCGACTAACGCGGAGACCTGGGATGAGCCCTGGCAGAAGGAAATCATTCAGCAATCCGATCTTTTTATATTAGGTAAAATAGTTGAAACGCACGATAGCTTAATAGTCGTGCAGGTAGTGAAAAATTTTGCTGCGCCGATAGCGAAAGATGAAATTATTATTGATGGATTCTTTATGCTTAACTTGATGAGTAGTTCGGGACACGGCGTTCATTTCCCAATGGAGCAAGGCGACATGGCTTACTTATTTTTACATAAGCGCGAAAATGGCAACTATGCCTTACCAACACCGACTTCCGGATTTGCGTTTCTTAATGAAGATGATAAGGTAAAGGCAACCTATCGGCATAGTTATCACCAGGCTTTGGTTCCAAAGGATATTTATGAACTTACTTATCAGCAGATTTGGCATTATTATAAAGCAAAAGAATGTGACCAAAAGGAGATGATGAAGTTTGTACATATGCAGTTACAAGGGTCTCCTGCGGGGTTTGATGATGCGGAAATAGATCAGTTTTTCCTGCAACATGTAGCTATGGAGACCGCATACTTACTTGATATGAATCCCGACGTTCAACTTGTGCTAAAATTTGCTGCATCTGAAAATTTTCACGCAAGGGTGTCTGCAATCCGGCTTTTAGGCAATAGCCATACTGCTGAAAGCAAAGCATTTTTGTTCAGCACACTAGCCAGAAAAGAATACGGCAATTTTGAAAAAGTCATGGCTATTTGGTCGCTAAAGAAAATTGGAGACGAGGTATATATATCGAAACTGAAGGAAATAAAGGATACTTTGTCTGACGAGTACACCGGATTTGGAGGAGACATAATGGATCCAAGAATGGCTACTTTTTTGCCGAGTCCTAAACGAGCTGTTGAGGACTTATAAGTTTGCGCCATTATGGTTGGTTGCGTACCAATGTTTTGGAAGTAAGCGTTGGGCGTATACTTGTAGTGTCCTTGCGGTACAAGTATAAAAATAGAGTAGACCAGATGCGCTTCAATCGGCGTAAATTTGATGGTAAAAGTATAGACCATGACTTATCATATACTAAACGGCGACATGCTATCCGGGCAGTTAAAGCAGACAACGATTGAGGGAGAACAGATCATTTGTAGGGAATGCCTGGTAGTGGGGGAAGTAACCGGCCATACGTTATCACAATTCTGGGAAAGCCGGGCCAGATACATCTCAAGTACGTATAACACCACTGCGGAGGAATACTACAACAAGTGCGTCAGGGAATTGACACAAATAAATAAGCTCCCTGAGGGGTCAGACATTTGCCTTTGGTTTGAAGACGATTTGTTTTGTCAGGTCAATATGTGGTTTGTCGTATCGTTGCTCCGCTCAAGACCTGCAAAAGACCGCATATTCAGGGTCTTCCCGATCACCCATAAGCAGGCGGATCATTGGCAGGGTTTTGGCGGCTCCGATGCGTCCATGCTGGAACAGGCATACCGTTCCAAAGTATTATGCACAACCGAGGACATGGATTTGGCTGATGCCTTATGGACCGCATACCGAACTGCCGACTTCGAAAAATTGAGGACCTTATCAAGAAACTCGTCTCCCTGCTTTCGGCATTTAGAAGCGGTCTGCCAGGCGCATATAGACAGGTTCCCAACAGATCAGTCACTGCCTCGACCGGATAATGAGGTAAAGGATATCATAGCGCATGTGTCTGCGGATTTTAAAGTCGTCTTTTCCGAATTTTCGGCCCGACTGGGTGTTTATGGTTTCGGCGATGCACAAGTAAAGGATATCTATGACAGGCAGATCGGCGGTACAAAATAACTGGGCTTAATGAAGAAACAGCACATGAATATATTATTTGTATGCAGCAGAAATCAATGGAGAAGCAAGACTGCGGAGACCCTGTATAAGGGGAGGCAGGAGCACCAGGTGAGGTCGGCAGGTACAGCGGCTTCGGCAAGGATAAAGGTGTCTGCAAAACATATCTTATGGGCAGACTGTATTTTTGTTATGGAGCAAAAGCATAAACAGCGCTTATTTGAAGCTTTCCCTGATGAGATGCAAGGCAAAAGAATCGTAGTGCTCGACATTGAGGATGTTTATACTTACATGGACGAAGAACTTATCGATAGCTTAAAGGCTTCCGTTGATCCTTTTTTATAAGTAAACACACGTTTATCGGTATCCCGATTGGGTTCGGCGATTGACACCGGTAGGTACATCCTGACGAGCGGGATGATACCGCCAAAGTCAGTTTTTTTAGTAATCGGACATCAGGAATGCCACCCTCCTCCTGTTGCTTACAAATCGGCAACGAGGAGCTTACAATGCTTGCACCAAACAAGCTCAGGTCCCAATCGTGTCTTTTAGTTGAGGTACTGCTCCACCGCTGATGAGACCTGCTGTTGCTCGTGTGGCAGGGATGGCAGCAGTAGCCCGCAGGCCGTAGTACGAAAAGTGGCACCGTTATATAACAGTGGGTTTGATGACCATAGCACACCTAGATCCGATAGCGGCCGAGGACTACAAGCAACAGCCCGGCTGCCACCCCAAAAAAAGGAATATATCGGTCCTGTCTAAGCAGTCAGCGGCTGTTTATACAGGGAGCGGGAAAAGGAGTTCGCTTGCTATCTTATCGACAATGTCCTGGTCTACATGATCGTCAAATTTTCGCGCAAACAGGTTTTCCCCTGCACTTAAAAAGGCATAGTCTTTCAGGGTAAAGGTCTTGGGGCGAAGCTTGATGTCGCCATCGGGCACCCAGATAATGGCTCTCTTGTCATCGTCGACCAGAAGGCCTCGGTAAGAGGTATTCATGAGTACCGTCTGAAAGAAGGATTCATCTGCAATCAGGGTGTTCTTATAATAGTCTTCAAATTTTTCTACTTCGGTACTGGTGGTCATGAAGGAGCAACAGGCCCTGGTGAGCATCATCCACTGACCGCCTATATAAGGAATGACATCTTTAAGGTAATTTCTTTTATAACTTACAGGAGAAATATTGTCTTCGGTTTCTTCGAAATGATTTTCGATCCGGTTCATGGTCTCCGGGCGCTTTACTTTTTGATTGGCCACCTTCAGGAAGCTTTTGCCCTGATTGGCCGTAAGGAACCGGCGGATTGTTTCCTGCGACTTCAACGGATAATCCTGGCCGCTCAGGTTAATGAAGTAATCCCAACTCAGGTTAGCAGCTAAGAGGTACTTCATGCCATCCAGCTCGGCCTGAACCATGCTGTAACCACCCCAGACCACATTTTTGCTTGCTGAGATAAACACATTGGGGTATTCGGCTAAGAACATCTTTATTTCTTCGCCTATCTCTTGCGCTGCTTTCTTATCTATATGGATGAGGTAACAGTTTTCCGGATCATAAATCGCGGTAAAAAGTCTTTTGAACTGATGGGGCAGGCGGTGCACCATGATCAGGTAGGCAATCTTTACGGTTTTTGTTGGTCCTGCCACCGTCAGGGTATGATTGGTTTCCGCAGTCGGGTAGGCATGTTGGGTTTGCATAATATAATATTTAAGATGATGAGTGCTCATACACTTAAATAATATAAAGCGGCGTCGGCATTCGTTCAAATATACGACTAATAAACGGATAGCGGGGTAA
>JBEBUO010000214.1:0-4139 GCA_040393285.1 Taibaiella helva
GTATCCTACAATATGAGTGAGCTGGATAGCTTTATTTCTATCTTTAAAGGCTCCAGAAGTGATGCTGCTATTTTACTGACAACTTTTTTATTGACAGTACTTGTTGATCTGACCATAGCTATCGAAATAGGAATGATACTTGCAGCTTTCCTCTTTATGCGCCATATCATGAAGATGAGCTCTGTGAAACAGTTGAGCCTTAAAGATGAGGAAGGAAAGGAAGATGCAATAAATGAACATTCCCTGCCAAAGGAAGTCAATGTATTCGAAATTAACGGTCCCTTGTTTTTTGGTGCTGCTTATAAGTTTCAGGAAGCCATGAACATCATTGAAAAACCTGCCGTGGTATTAATACTTCGCATGCAGAAAGTACCTATTATTGATGCCACAGGTATGCGGATATTGAGTAAAGTTTATGAAGACGCAAAAAAGAAAGGGACTAAGCTGGTGCTGTCAGAAGTGCACAGTGATATGGTCATGGCAGCGTTAAAAAAATCAAGACTGGAATTCAAAATAGGTAAAGCGAATATTACAGGCACTTTCAGACAAGCGATAAAAAGAACCCATGAGATACTGCGTGATTACGAGGGAACAAAACTAAAATAGACAATGAATTAGTTAAGTAAGCTTAATAACGCTTATGGTAATAGGAATGGGGTATGTTTCTATAGTTCTATAAAAGTTTACATAGGCTTCACTGGATATTTCACAACCTGTTCATTAACAATGATTTGCAAGTGGTTTTTCTTGAAAAAGTGCAAGTATTTAAGTAATTTCACCTTGAAGTTCATGCATTTATGTTTTTGTACAAATCGAGTAAGCAGTTGTCCATTTTTGACTTCCGGACCCCATTTGAACAAAAGTTATCCCCGAACAATCGTTGGGTAAAATTAGTGCAATTATTAGATTGGGATGCGCTGGTAGCTGTTTATGCCCGTTCGATGTCATCGGATCAGGGTGCTCCAGGCATTGATGCGCGCATTGTCTTAGGTACATTGATTATTAAGCACACGGAAAACAAAGATGACCAGAGCACGATAAAAACGATCCAGAAAAGCCCATATATGCAATATTTATTTGGTCTTTATGGTTTTACAAACTGGTGCAGACCGACAAAATTTACCTTACCCGAGCAAACAGAGCCTATCTAAAAGAACATCATATCCGCCATGCCGGAAAACCCTTGGGAAGAACACCCAAAGAAACGCTATCTCCCTATCAAAAACGCAAACAAAGAAAGGAACAAAACGAACGAAATCAGATAGAAGGTAAATTTGGACAGGGGAAACGGGCCTATGGGCTTAACAGGATCATGGCAAAACTGCCCGAACCCCAAGGATCATGAATAGCCAGTATCCTGTTTGTAATGAATATCCTGAAATGGAGTAAGGATATTTTTGTGCACATCCTATTTGCGTTACTAAATCTCAATTTTGATGGCAGAAAGCAGAGTCCCTCCCAGAGACTATGGCGATCGACCTCTTTTAATCTGATTCTGAACTAAAGTTTTTCAGCAAAGCCTAATTTATAATAGTAACAATAACAATTAGATTGCTTCGCTAGGTTCTCCCTTCGCCATGGACTCACAGGGCTTTTTAGACAGCTTTTTGGGTATTATTTACTTGCCGCTATTTATTATACCGGCAGCTTTATTTAATGATCATCAGACGGGCGTAAGCCAGCATAATTTTCTTCTCGCCTGCGGCTTCAAATTTGATCGTGGCAATCCGGTTATGTGCGCCTCCGTCCATCTTCAGGATGGTGCCTATACCAAATTTCTGATGTTCTACTTTCATGCCCGCTTCCATGTCTTCCGGGTCGCTGGGGCTGAAATTATCGGAAGGCACATGGTTGATGCTTGCTGCACTGGCCCTCTTGGCTGCTGCGATGCGACTGATGTCGCTGTTGCCCCCGCGAGCGTCGGTAGCGGTATTGTTTTTAGGCTGTAGCCCGGGTGCCTGCCGGCGCAGGTTGGCGCGACTCCCGGCCAGGCCTGCAAAACTTTTATCTATATATGCTACAGGTAGTTCATCTATGAATCTGCTGGGTTCATTTTGTACCAATGTGCCAAAACGGTAGCGGCTGTTGGCAAAACTGATCCATAACTTTTCTTTGGCCCTGGTGATGACTACATAAAACAAGCGGCGTTCTTCTTCCAGATCGTCCCGATCATAAAGGCTCATGGCTGAAGGGAAAATGTTTTCTTCCAGACCTACGGCAAAGACACAAGGGAATTCCAGCCCTTTGGCGGCATGTATGGTCATCAGTTTGACCACATTCTGATCTTCAGGATTGTCTTTGTCCGCATCTGTGAGCAGGGTAATCTGTTGCAGGTAAGTGCCCAGGCTTTTGTCTTCTTCCAGTTCACCATCCTCATTAGGGCTTTCAGTGTATTCTTTAATCGCATTGAGCAATTCCTGAACGTTTTCATAACGGGCCAGGCCCTCCACCGACTTATCGGTATACAGCTCCTTAACGATATTGGCCTGCTTACCTACCATAAAGGCGATATCATAAGCATTTTGTTTGGCCAGCATGGATTGAAAGCTCCGGATCATGGTTGTGAAATTATCCAGCGCCTGGGCAGAAGCGCCTTTAAGGCCGGCTGCTTCAGGTTGTTGCAACACTTCCCAAAGGGTGACGTTGTTTTGGTTGGCGGCCAGCACAAGCCGGTCCAGGCTGGTTTTCCCAATGCCTCTTGCGGGATAGTTGATAATGCGTTTCAAAGCTTCCTCGTCACGGGGGTTTACAACGATCCGCAGGTAAGCGATGAAGTCTTTGATTTCTTTTCGTTGGTAAAAGGACAAACCTCCGAATATGCGGTAAGGAATATTCATCCTGCGCAGGCTTTCTTCAAACGACCGGCTTTGTGCATTGGTGCGGTACAGGATGGCAAAATCTTTGTTTTCGAAATGATTGCGAAGCTTTTGTTCCGCTATGGCATCAGCTACAAAACGTCCTTCATCATTATCGGTAATCGTGCGTACCAGTTTGATTTTTTCTCCTTCCTCCTTCTCGGTCCAAAGGTTCTTGGGAATTTGTTTCTTGTTAAGGCCGATCACCGTATTGGCAGCATTGAGGATATTGGAGGTGCTCCGGTAGTTTTGTTCCAGTTTCACCACATGCGTGCCTTCATAGTCTTTTTGAAACCGGAGGATGTTGTCGATGGTAGCGCCCCTGAAAGAGTAAATGCTCTGGGCATCATCTCCTACCACACAAATATTTTCGTGTACGGCACCCATTAGTTTCATGATTTTATACTGCGCCATATTTGTATCCTGGTACTCGTCTATCAGGATGTACCTGAAGCGATGCTGGTATTTGGCCAGTACGTCAGGATGGTTCACCAGCAGCAGGTACATCTGGTACAGGAGGTCGTCAAAGTCCATAGCACCGTTCTTAAAGCAGCGTGTGGCATACTGGGCATACAGCATGCCGATTTGCGGCCGGTTGCTGCGTGCGTCTTCCTGCTGTATAGAGGGGTCTTGCTGGTAAGCAATGGGGCCTACCAAGCTGTTTTTTGCAGCCGATATCCGGCTGTACACATATTGTGGTTTGTATATTTTATCGTCCAGTTTGTTTTCCAGAATAATGCTTTTGAGCAGACTTTTGGCATCATCAGCATCATAGATGGTAAAATGGTTGGGGTAACCCAGCTTATGGGCTTCGGCCCGTAGTATCCGTGCAAATACCGAGTGGAAGGTACCGATATAGAGGTTACGGGCCTCGCTGTTACCGAGTATTTTTTCGATACGTTCCTTCATTTCGGCCGCTGCCTTATTGGTAAAGGTGAGCGCGAGTATATGAAAGGCGTCTACCCCTTGTCGCATCAGGTGGGCAATGCGGGTTGTCAAAACTTTGGTTTTGCCGCTCCCTGCTCCGGCAACAATCATCAGGGGGCCGTCGAGGTGGCTTACGGCTTCGCGTTGTTTCTCGTTCAGTTCTGCTAAATAATCATGCATAGGAGGCGAAGTTACGGAGTAAAAATGGTAGAAGATGGACGGGACTCCTGCAAAATTATTTGGATGAACCTGTTCTTTACATCCAAAATTCATTTTAACTTTATCAGTTAAAACAAATTAAGTATTCATTATGGGTGTGCTCTCCTGGATCATTTTTGGCCTCATTGCAGGCGCTCT
>JBEBUO010000215.1:0-4069 GCA_040393285.1 Taibaiella helva
TTTTTTGTTAACGATTGGATGGTGGTTAGTAACTCATAAAGATAATGGTTTTAACGATTTATTGTATAGCGGGGCATAAATATTTTATGTACTTATTTAACAGGGCTGTTTACAACCAGCCTACGGTCACGTCATGTTGGTTTAACACTGTAATTAGCTTGCTCTCATTAGCTAAGAGCTGCCTGCGTAGGCTTGAAAACAACCACTTGCCGCGAATGCGTTTGAGGCGATCGTTGGGGGGAAGGAGAAACAGGCGAAGAAACCAGCCACCGGCCACAGGATGCCGGAAACAACGGGACAATTGTACGAAGTAGACTACGGTATCGGCGCTGCACTGGCTCAGTATTTCAGATAAGTCGTCCGGATTATTGTAAGAGCTAATACACAGCACAGCAGCCGTAGCGGGGCGGAAATAGGCCCTTAAGTCATTATCCGTTTGCCAGGTAGCATTACTGATAATGCGTTGCACCGTAGCCTGCGCGTCATCGTCTTCCTGCACCAGTTTAATGGCTTGGTCAGGTATGAAACGGGTAGCCCATTCTTTCTTTGAAAGGGCGTCAAAAGCAGACCAGACATTGTTTTTGTAATAATTGAGCATTTCCCTTACAAATAAATTTTGCAATGAGGGGAGCCGGTAGCCGCAAAAAAAACTGGCGTAGAAATACAAGTGGGACGCGTAGGGCTCCAGCGTTTCCGGTACACGCACAATGAGTTCCCGGTTGCGGGCATAAAGTTTCCATACAATACGGCGCACATCGTCGCCATGCTCAAAGTCTTTATAATTGAGTAATTCGCCTTCAACTTTACGAAGCTGTTCTATCCGTACATCTGTCTGCTCGGTCTTTTTGGGCTGCACTTCCTTGTCTTCCAGGTAAGTACGGGCGGGTGGTTGAAAAAAATGACCCTGCACCTGCTGCCGTACCGGCAAAGAGAACAGCTGTAGCATGTCTTCAAAATAGACAAAGCCACCACTTACTTTGTATTCTTTTATATCCGGCAAATCTATCCGGTTATTACCCGTAATGGCTTCCCGCCAGAATTTTCGTGAATTACGTTTGTTAGACGCCAGTACAAATTTGTCCGTAAGCTGACCATCATCATAGATGAGCCTTGCTTTCACGAAGCCCAGTAGTGGCCGGCGCACTTTTTTGAGCACACTTTCCAGCCAGAAGGCCTTGCGTTCGGGTTGGTGCCTGAAATTGAAGTCGATTTGGTGTTGTTTGCTGCGTTTTTTCAGGAGGTAAAGCAGCCAGCACGTAACAGTCGATAGCAACGATAGCAGTAGTAGGGCAGCTATAAAATAGAGCGCTGTTTTACCCATTAATTGGATTAGTGGAGCGAAGGAGGAGGTTTCCTGTCGTTGCGGCTGAGCACCAGGACTCATCCATCTGAAAGCCAGCAAGATGCCGGCGGCCAATAAAAAGGCATTCACCGTAAAAGGGAAGTATTGCAGGTAAATCCGTAGCCGGGCAATGGTCTTGTTCCACATATGAATAAGGGAAGTTACAGAAACTTTTTATAAGTAACGTACCTGGTTCGCCTATTGCCGGTGCCGGCATGCAAGGCATCAGATACGACGAATATCGGCCCCCAGGGCATTAAGCCGGCCGTCAATATCCTGGTAGCCCCGGTCGATCTGGTCAATGTTTTCGATTACACTTTTGCCCTCAGCGGAAAGCGCAGCTATGAGCAGTGCTACGCCGGCTCTGATATCGGGTGAGGCCATGCGAATGCCACGCAGTGCAGCCTGTCGGTCAAGTCCCATAACTACTGCCCGATGCGGGTCACATAGTACGATTTGCGCACCCATCTCTATCAGCTTATCTACAAAAAATAAACGGCTTTCAAACATTTTCTGATGAATGAGCACATTACCTTTAGCTTGGGTAGCCATCACCAGCATGACGCTAAGCAGATCCGGAGAAAGACCCGGCCATGGATGGTCATAAACGGTGAGGATAGAACCGTCAATAAAGGTCTGAATACGATAGTGCTCCTGTGCCGGAACGAAAATATCCTGGCCTTTGATATGAAGTTCAATACCCATGCGTTTAAACGTCTCGGGCATTAATCCCAGGTCTTTTACATCGGCATTCAGTATGGTCAGTTCGCTTTGGGTCATGGCCGCGAGGGCTATAAAAGAGCCTGTTTCAATCATATCGGCTAATAAACGGTGCTGGGTGCCATGCAGCTGTGTTACGCCCTCAATGTGGAGCATATTAGCCCCTATGCCACTTATTTTTGCCCCCATGCTATTCAGCATGTGGCATAACTGCTGCAGGTAAGGTTCGCAGGCAGCATTATATATAGTAGTGGTACCCTTGGCACAAACAGCCGCCATGATGATATTAGCAGTACCGGTTACAGAAGGTTCTTCCAGAAGCAAATAAGAACCGGTAAGCTGTGCTGTAGACAGTAGAAATTCTTTGGCTTCCTGATCGTAGGTAAACTTGACGCCCATCTGCTCCAGACCCCTGATGTGGGTGTCCAGCCGCCGACGGCCAATCTTATCGCCCCCCGGCTGCGGCAGGTAAGTGCGGCCGAACCTGGCTAGTAAAGGACCTGCAAGCATTACTGCCCCTCGTAATTTCCCCGACTTGGTCCTGAACGCTTCATCGCGCAGGTAAGCCACATCTACATTTTTAGCCTGAAAGGTATAGGTGTCCGGAGCATTTTGCTCGATCTCCACCCCAAGGTCACCGAGTAGTTCAATAAGCATATTGACGTCCAGAATGTTCGGTATATTGCTGATGGTCACCTTTTGGTCCGTGAGCAATACGGCACAAAGTACCTGTAAGGCTTCGTTTTTTGCCCCTTGCGGCTGGATAGAACCATGCAATTGTTTACCCCCCCTTATTTCGAATGCAGACATGTTCTCGATTTAAGCACAAAGAAAGAAAATTTGAAGCGAAAAAAATGCCAATAAAAAGTATTGGCATTGCTCCCTGAACGGATATTTATAAATTACAAGGTGTAGTAGCTGCTGTTCAGGTTAGGGTTAGCCTTTTCCGCTACTTCAATAGGGGTATAATCGGATAGTATTTCCGGCTTGCCTTTTTTAACACAAACATCATGTTCGAAGTGTACGGATGGTTGTGCGTCTTCAGTACGTATGGTCCAGCCGTCGTCGTCGGTATAAATGCGCCGCGTACCCAGGTTGATCATGGGTTCAATAGCCAGTACCATATTCTCTACCAATCGTTTTCCCGATCCCCTTTTTCCGTAATTAGGTACCTGGGGATCCTCATGCATGTCCCGGCCTACACCATGTCCTACGAGTTCGCGTACCACACCATACCCATGTTTACGGTGGGTATGTGATTCTATTGCCCAGGCAATGTCGCCGGTACGGTTGCCTGTAACAGCTTGTTCAATGCCCAGGTAGAGTGCTTCTTTGGTAACTTTTACCAGATTTAATACCTCGGGGGTCACCTCACCCATGATGAAGGTATAAGCATGATCGCCATGGAAGCCATTTTTATAAAAGCCGCAGTCTATGGAAACAATGTCACCATCCTGTAACCCGTAATCGGAGGGAAAACCATGCACTACGGCATCATTCACAGAAATGCACAAGGAATAGGGGAATTGATTGCCCGGTACCCCGTAGCCTTTAAAGGATGGTGTGCCGCCATGGTCGCGGATGAAGGTTTCCGCCAGGCGGTCCAGTTCAATTGTTTTGACGCCAGGTTTAAGTATTTTGGCTACTTCGGCCAGTGTTGCTCCTACCATCAGGCAGCTGTGCCTTTGGATCTCCACTTCTTCGTTTGATTTGTACACGTGTTGCAATAAGTTTTTGAGCATGCGATATGCTATGCGGTAATATATTCGTCTTTTACTTTCAATTGAACCGTTTCTACAGAGTTGCGGTACATTTTTACAATAAGGGCTTCGTATTCGTTAATGTCTATACGTTCTCCTTCTTTCAGTTCTACGTTGGCGTTAAATTCGGAGATTAATCCGGCAAGGGTTTCAAAATGTTCTCCTTCTTCCAGCTTGAAGGGGATATATTTATTGATATCACTCAGGTTGTAGTGGGCATTGATCAGGTAAGTATGTTCTCCTGTCT
>JBEBUO010000216.1:0-4062 GCA_040393285.1 Taibaiella helva
GTAGGCCATCTTCGTAATCCGCTCCAGGTCATTCTGTGCCCCTGTAGATACACGTCCAAAAATCAACTCTTCAGCGGCCCGCCCGCCAAAAAGGCCTACGAGTTGGTCATTAAGCTGTTCGGTGGTGTATAAGAACTGCTCTTTGGGCAGGTATTGTGCATAACCCAGTGCAGCCACACCGCGCGGTACTATAGAAACTTTTACCAAAGGATGCGCATGTTCCAGGAACCAGCCACAAACGGCATGACCGGCTTCATGGAAAGCAATAATTTTCTTCTCTTCCGGGGAAATGATCTTGTTTTTCTTTTCCAGTCCTCCAATCACCCGATCAATGGCATCATTGAAGTCCTGCATATGCACTTCACTTTGGCCCTTACGTGCCGCGATCAGCGCCGCTTCATTACAAATATTGGCAATATCGGCACCGGCAAAACCCGGTGTCTGCGTAGCCAGCTTTTTAATGTCGAGATCGGCAGCCTTCTTAATGGGTTTAAGGTGGACATTAAAAATCTTTTCGCGTCCGTTTACGTCGGGAACATCAATAGATATCTGCCTGTCAAAGCGACCAGGACGGAGCAGGGCGGTGTCCAATACATCCGGACGGTTGGTTGCTGCCAGGATAATAATGCCGCTGTCGCCACTAAAACCATCCATCTCTACGAGCAACTGGTTCAGGGTGTTTTCCCTTTCATCATTGCTCATCACGGCATTTTTACCTCTCGCACGGCCTATGGCATCGATCTCATCGATAAATACAATACAAGGGGCCTTATCACGTGCCTGCTTAAACAGGTCGCGCACACGGCTGGCGCCCACACCTACAAACATTTCTACAAAATCGGAACCCGACATAGAGAAAAAGGGTACTTGCGCTTCTCCTGCTACGGCTTTGGCCAGTAAGGTCTTACCGGTACCCGGAGGGCCTACTAACAAGGCGCCTTTAGGTATTTTACCGCCTAAACTGGTATATTTCTTAGGATTTTTAAGGAAATCCACAATTTCCATCACTTCTACTTTTGCTTCATCCAGGCCAGCCACATCATTAAAGGTGATATTCACTTTAGTGCCTTTTTCAAACAACTGTGCTTTGGATTTCCCGATGTTAAAAATACCACCACCGGCACCGCCACCGGCAGGACCCATTTTTCTGAATATAAGCACCCACATGGCAATCAGGATAATGATGGGGAGCAAGGCCGTGCCCAGGAAGTCGCGAAGGAAACTACCCCGGTTTTCTAATTTTACCGGTACCTCTTGCTGACCTGCAGCCACCATAGTCTTCATCACTTCCTGGAAATTTCGGTCAAACACGTCATAGGTGCCTATGTTGAACGTAAAGTCGGGGCCTTGTTTAGCGGCTCCCTGACCAAATCCCATAGGACCGCGACCGTCTGGCTTAGCCGGCTCTGGTTTTTTATTCAGGTATACCTCAGCTATTTCCTTATTGACAACCACCACTTCTTTTACCGCGCCTTTTTCAAGGTAATCGGTTTTAAATTCAAGAAAAGAAATGTTCTTTTGGTTACTATCCATATCGCTACCGAAAAACTGTAGTCCGATAAGGGTAAGCACAATAAGTCCATAAATCCAATACATATTGAACTTAGGGCCTTTACGATTATTTTTCGACGAGTTATTGCCGTTCATGCCGGGTGGCATGCCGCCATTGCCTCGTTGTCTGTTTTTGTTCTCTTCCATTGCCTTGCTTATATGTTCCGCCTAAATTTGTGGGTATCCGTTTCCTTGTTGATTCGGTGCTACGCTACATACCGGCTTGTAAAATGTAATATTGATTAAAGAATGTATAGATCGGGTATTGATTAGTTGTGTTCCATGGCTTCGGCATCCATCCATAAGCCTTCCAGGTCGTAAAATTTCCGCTCATCACTTTGGAAAATGTGTACCACGATATTTACATAATCCAGCAAGGTCCATTGTTCGCCTGCTTCACAATGGTAAGGTTTTTCATTTAGTTCTTTACGAACTTCTTCTTCTATATGATCAGCAATAGCTTTGATCTGAATATGAGTTTGGGCTTCACAGAGCATGAAAAAGTCGGCTACTGCTTCGTCTATCGCCCTGAGGTCAAGCGATATGATATTTTCTGCTTTTTTGTCCTGAATGGCTTTCAGAATAGTGGTAAACAACTTGCTGTCACGGTCTATTCTCTTGGTGGCTTTAGGGCGGTCTTTAAGCGAATTGATGATTTTATCCAATGAAAAGTTGATCTATTTGGTTATTCAATTAAATTGCATTCAAAATTAAGGAATCTTTTTGGCACATTACGAAGATAATAAACGGCCTGCCTGGCTCCATTATTTTGATACTTTAGATAGTACCAACAACTATGCCATGCAAAGAGTTGAGGACGGATTGGCACAACATGGCGAAGTGATCTGGACACTTCATCAGACAGCGGGCAGGGGACAGCGTACCAACCAATGGGTGGACAGTCCTGATAACCTTAAAATGAGCCTCATCATTAAACCTGAAATACAGGCTGACAGGCAGTTTGAGCTTAATGCAATAATTGCCATCACCCTGGTTCAGTATTTGGAGCAGGTTCACCGGGACTGGCAGGTTGCCATAAAATGGCCTAACGATATATATATTAATGACAAAAAGGCATGTGGGGTATTGGTAGACAACCTTTTCCGGGGTATGTCCTGGATGCATGCCATTATCGGCATTGGTCTTAATGTGAACCAAACGGTATTTCCGGGATATTTGGGTAAGGCCACCTCCCTTAAGCTGGAGTCGGGAAAAACACATGCTTTGCAGGAAATTATTACAGACCTGCGTAGCGGCCTGCTCAACCGCCTACGTAGCTACCAGCATACCGACGCGGCTTTGTTGCTGGATCAATACAATGAATACCTGTATCAACGACATCAACCGGTCAATTTCCGGCTGCGTGCAGACGAGCGATTGCTGGAGGGTCATATTCAGGAAGTGGATATGGCAGGTAAGCTCGTTTTACTGACCTACAAAGGCATTGAACGGTTTTCCTTTGGTAGCCTGGAATGGTTGATCAAGTAGGCTGTCATCGCCATTTAATGTGCCATGTCTTCCTTTACTTCCCGGGCTTTTTCTTCCACCTTGGCGGCACCTTTATGTACGCCCTTTTTTACACCGTGTTGTACCTCTTGCGCCGCCTCTTTCACATCCTGTCCCACATCGGATGCCGCATCACGTACGCTTTCTTTTGCTTTGGCACCTGCTTCTTTAGTTTGCTCCAGAGTGGCATCCAGTTGCTGGCCGGGCGTAGGCTCCGTGGTCGTGGTGGTCGTTTCTGTAATGATGCTGTCGCCATGCACCGTAGTTGTTTGCTGCGTAGTAGTGGTTTCGTCGGCACAAGAGGCGAACAGCGCCGAACACAGGAATAGTATGCTTATTTTTTTCATAACCCAGGTTGTGTTAAAAATCATGGTACAAAAATGTGATAATTGCCTATACCACGGGATGCTTTTGCAAAAAATTACCAATAACGGCTGTTGTTTCACTAATGGCCTTTTCCAGGTTGTCATTGACGATAATGATGTCAAATTGCGCGGCATAGCTGAGTTCATCAGCTGCCTTGTCCAGGCGCTCGCGGAGGCTCTGTTTGCTCTCTGTACCTCTGGCCGTGAGGCGCTTTTCCAATTCCTGCATGGAGGGTGCCTGTATAAAAATAGTGATTACCTGATCCGGATATTGTTGTTTGATGTTTAAAGCTCCCTGTACGTCAATATCTACCAGCGGTGCTTTACCTTGTTGCCACAAACGGTCTATTTCCGTCTTTAGGGTGCCATAATATTTCCCTGTGTAAACCATCTCCCATTCGATGAATGCATCAGCTGCTATCTGCGCTTTAAACGTGTCTTCGTTCAGGAAGTAATAATCCCGTCCGTCCAGCTCGCCAGCTCTGGGGCTACGTGTTGTGGCTGAGATGGAAAAACCGAGTAGCGCAGGCTGCTCGCTTAGTAAGCGTTTTACAATGGTCGTCTTGCCGGAGCCCGAAGGGGCCGTAATGATAATGATTTTATTCAAAAGTATGCAGGTATTAAAAATGATCAAAGCTAC
>JBEBUO010000217.1:0-4062 GCA_040393285.1 Taibaiella helva
ACATTTTTTCCCATTTGGGTGGAGGTGCGCAGCACTTCTACCACCGCATTAATTTCCTCCTCACCGTGTACGGTACGTCCGTAAGGCACGTGAGGGTAAGAGGTTTGAACAGTGTCCATTTCCAATAAAGAATTTAGATTAGCGAAGATAGGCATTCATCCGCTCCTTTCCAGCGGTAAGCCCGTCTAAAAACTCAGGACTCCTTTTCCACCATTTCTTTGATGGGCTCGGCAGGTACAATCAGTTTAGCTGCCTTGTTCTGCTTCCTGGCTATATCCTGTCCTGCTTCTTCGGCAGCTACCCGTTGCTTTTCCATCATGATCTTTACCGGGCTGCCAAATATGTAAAACAGTTTTTTACGTAAGCCTTTCGCTTTGCGTATATCCTGCCACATGTCCTTGTATTCGTGAAAGTTGATATGAAAGGGGTTGGCCTTATTTTCAATATTGGTGGTAATACCATAGCGAACGGGCTCCACTTCCGGCTCATACGTTTTCCATATGCGGTCCCAAAAAATAAAGGTAGCACCGTAGTTCTTATCAATATATTGCTCTTGTGAGCCATGGTGTACCCGATGGTTAGATGGGGTAGCAAAAATGTATTCTACCCATTTGGGACACTTACGAATGTATTCTGTATGCACCCAAAACTGGAACAGTACGGCTATCTGGTTGGTTACAAAAAATATAACAGGGTGAAAGCCCAGTAAAGCCACAGGCAAAAAGAAAATGATCTTGATATTTTGCACCCAACTTAAACGAAAGGATACGGTAAGGTTATAATGCTCTCCCGAGTGGTGTGCTACGTGGGTAGCCCACCAAAAGCGTTGTTCGTGAGAAATACGGTGTGCCCAGTAACTACACAAATCGTATATGATATAACAGGGAATGAGGGTCCACCATTTAAAGGCCATGCGCCAGGGCAATGCATTGTAGATCCAGACCACCAGGTAAAGAAATACCACCTTCATGGCCGCACTGACAACCAGGTTGCCAACGCCTACCAGTACAGAACCTACAGTCTCTTTGGTTTCGTAATACTTACGGTCCTGAAGATAAGAAATAATAATTTCCAAAGCCGCAAAAAACACCATAAACGGCACCGCCCATACAATGAGGTTGGGTGCGTTTTCTTCCACTTTATGAATCAGATCCATGGGGATTTTATCTGCTCCAAACAGGGACAATACAAACATAATAATTTTCTCTATTTTGATTATCAAATATAAAAGTAAGGGAAATCTCCTATTCTCCTCATTAAATTAAACTAAAATAAACAGTAGCTGCAATCATAAACGGATAATTTCTATTTCAGGAAAATACACCCCTGCGGCTTTTTGCAAGTCCTCGCCATCGGTATGTGTCATCAAAATCTGAAGTGGTGCCAGGCGCTGCAGGAGTTCAAAAAAGCGGGACAAACGCTGCTTATCCAGTTTTTCAAAAATATCGTCAAGAAGCAGTAAGGGGTTTTTACCCAGTTGCTGCAGCCACTGCATTTGTGCCAGTTTCAACCCGATCAGGAACGACTTTTTCTGCCCCTGAGAAGCGTGTGTCTTTACCGGTTTATCATCTATCGTAAAGAGCCAATCTTCGGTGTGCGGACCGTGTAGGGTACGCCTCAGCTCCATATCCCGTTCCCTGCTTTGCCGTAGCAAAAGATTCAATTGGTCCGCCTGGGCAGATTGCCGGTAATGGATATGCGTTTTTTCCATGCCATTACTCAGGCCGGTATAAGCGGCCTGCACCAGTTCCGGAAACGCTTCCGTTAGTTGTTGCCGACCCGCTATCAAGGCTGCACCGTGGTAAGCCAGCCTGCTGTCGTATACATCCAGTAAATCATGATTGACACGCGGCATCTTTAAGCTGGCATTACGCTGTGCCAGTACCTTTTGATAATCTAGCAGGTGTTGCAGGTAGCCTTCCTTGCTCTGCGCCAGCAGGCCGTCCATAAATTTTCTACGCAACTCGCTGCCGTCGTTAATCACCTCAATATCATCGGGCGCAATCATTACGGCTGTATATTTCCCAATATGATCGGTGGTCTTTTCGTAGTCCACTTCATTTTCCGACACTGTTTTACGCCCTTCCCGCCACACACATGAGGTGCGGATAGCGGTTTCCCCTTCAAGAGCTTGCCACTCACCCGTTACCCTAAAGCCTTGCTCGCCATACAGCACATTATTTATTTCCTTATTCTGAAAATAACTTTTGGTGTAGCAGAGGTAATATACCGCATCCAACAGGTTGGTTTTTCCAATGCCATTAGCCCCTGTAATACCTATTACAGCCGATGGAAAAGCAAAAGCAGCCTGTGAAAAATTCCGAAACTGGAGAAGTTTGATTTCAGATAAACGATACAAAAGGTAAAAAATTTGGGCAAAGGTCGTAAAAATTCCATCTGCTCAGGGGCTTCCTTCTTATTTATGCCTCAAAGGCTGTTTTATTGTGTAAGATTTGTATTTTCGCACAAATTTAATTGCAGTGCAAACACAATTCGGAAAAGAGACCTATCTCTATTGGTACGAAAGCATGTTGCTTCAACGCCGCTTTGAAGAAAAAGCCGGTCAGCTTTATGGAATGCAAAAAATCCGTGGCTTTTGTCATTTGTATATCGGGCAGGAAGCCGTTTCTGCAGGCATTATGACCGCCATCCGCGATGATGACAACCTCATTACCGCATATCGCGATCACGGGCTGGCATTGGCTAAAGGCATCAGTGCTAATGAATGTATGGCAGAATTATTTGGGAAAGCTACAGGTTGTACCAAAGGGAAAGGCGGATCGATGCACTTCTTTTCTAAAGAAAAAAGATTCTTTGGTGGCCATGGAATCGTAGGCGGACAAATAGGTTTGGGCGCCGGTATTGCCTTTGCAGACAATTATAATAATAATGACCGGGCCACCCTTTGTTTATTTGGCGATGGTGCTGCCCGCCAGGGTATACTCCACGAGACATTCAATATGGCCGTTTTGTGGCAATTACCGGTTGTATTCATTTGTGAAAATAATCATTATGCTATGGGCACCTCGGTATCGAGGACCTCTAAAGTACTGGATATCTACCGCCTTGCTGATGCTTACGATATGCCAGGCGACTCGGTAGACGGCATGGATCCTGAAGCCGTGCATGTAGCCATTGAACGTGCCGTAAAACGTGCCCGGGAGAAGGGCGGCCCTACCTTCCTTGAAATCAAAACCTATCGCTATCGTGGCCATTCCATGAGCGATCCGGCCAAGTACAGGAGCAAAGAAGAGGTAGAAGAGTACAAAGAACATGATCCTATAGAAAAAGTACTGAAGAAAATAAAGGAAAACAACTGGGCCACAGAAGAGGAAATTGAGGAGATCAATGCAAAAATAAAGACCATCATTGATGACTGTGTTACCTTTGCGGAGGAAAGCCCGCTGCCCGATGATGCGGCATTATATGAGGACATTTACAGGCAAAAAGACTACCCTTTTATAACAGATTAGCCGGCGATATATATTTAAAGACAACAGGTCGTGTGATGACCTGTTGATCTTTTGAATATTTATTATACCTTTGCAGGCATTTTATATTACTTTTTATTTAAATAATGGCAAACACATCCCGCACCCAACCTGGAGCAACAAAGATAAAAGCACAAGATCCGGTTCAGCAACTGACCAACACCTTTGAAAAAAACAGAAATGCTATTATAGGCGTGATCGTCGCATTGGCAGTGTTGATTGGCGGTTACTTCGGTTACAGGAATCTTATTGTAGCTCCTAAGGAAGAAAAAGCGGCTAACGCGCTTTTTCCCGCTGAGCGCTGGTTTGAGGTAGATTCATTGAGTTATGTACTCAACGGAGATGGCCAGAATGCAGGTGTGTTAACCATCATCAACAAATATGGCAGCACTAAAGCGGCTAATATGGCACATTACTATGCCGGCATGAGCTACCTTCGCCTGGGCGATGCCAAGAATGCCATTCTTCATTTGGGAAAATTTGACGGCAAAGGCACCCCCTTTCAATACCTGGCACAAGGCGCTATGGGTGATGCTTACATGGAAAATAAAGAGGTAGATAAGGGTATTGC
>JBEBUO010000218.1:0-3966 GCA_040393285.1 Taibaiella helva
ATGACAAACGGAAAAAAGTAATCGTAGCGCTTGGCGTATTTGCCGGTATAGCCTTATTTGCTATCGTGTATCATTTTTTCACTACTAAACCCACTACTGATCGCGTACTACAGCTTACAGCACTTACGGTGAACAAAAAATGTCCCATGATGGTGGATGGGGAAACGCGCCTCGATAGCGTTCAAGCCATAGGAAACAAAACTTTGCAGTATCACTATACCTTGGTTAATTACAGCGTTGAGGAACTGGACCGGGAAAAATTGAGGACGACCATGCAAGTCCATATACTAAATGAGATAAAAACCAAGCCGGAAATGAAGGTCTTTCGGGAGAAGGGCGTCCAACTTGTTTATTTTTATAAGGATAAGGTAGCCGATTCAGTACTGTTACTTGTTTACAAGCCCGAAGACTATTTATAAGTAGGCTTGCTACTGGGCTAAGGGTAACAGCCAATTGATTTTTGCTTTAATTTCGCGGCATGAATACAGCTCCAGTTCGCGTTCGTTTTGCACCCAGCCCTACAGGCGGCCTGCACTTAGGCGGCGTCCGTACCGTCTTGTTTAATTATCTGTTTGCAAAAAAAAACAAAGGAACTTTTGTACTTCGTATTGAAGATACAGATCAAAGCCGCTTTGTAGCCACCGCCGAGGACTATATCTTTGATTGCCTGGACTGGTGTGGTCTTGTACCCGATGAAAGTGTGCGACAAGGTGGTCCGTATGCGCCTTACCGGCAAAGTGAGCGAAAGGCCATTTACCGGCAATATGCCGAGCAACTGATGGCCCAAGGGCATGCTTATTATGCCTTTGATACGCCGGAGGAGTTGGAACAAATGCGGGAATCGCTCAAGACGCCCGAAAACCCCTCACCTCAATACGACCATCGTACCCGGGGCAACATGCGTAATGGCTTAACGCTCTCGGCTGAGTCCTGTCGTGAGCTCATAGCGGACGGTATACCTTATGTGATACGCATCAAAATGCCGGAAAATGAAACCGTACAGTTTACGGATATGATACGTGGTGAAATCAGCCACGAAACGTCTGTTGTCGATGATAAAGTGCTTTTAAAGGCTGATGGCATGCCCACATATCACCTGGCAGTAGTGGTCGATGACTACCTTATGAAAATTACGCATGCTTTCAGGGGCGAAGAGTGGTTACCGAGTGCACCGGTGCATGTCATGCTATGGAAATACCTGGGATGGGAAAAGGAGATGCCCCAATGGGCCCATCTACCGCTCATTCTTAAACCTGACGGCAACGGCAAACTAAGTAAACGCGACGGCGATCGCCTTGGATTTCCTGTATTTGCCATGGATTGGGAGGACCCGGGTACTGGTGTTACGACAATGGGTTTCCGGGAGCACGGCTTCCTGCCCGAGGCTTTTGTTAATCTGCTGGCTATGCTGGGTTGGAATCCGGGAACGGAACAGGAAATATTTTCACTGGATGAGCTATGTACGCTTTTTTCCATGGATCGGGTACATAAAGGAGGCGCTAAATTCGATTATGAGAAGGCAAAGTGGTTCAACCACCAACATATTATGCGTGCCGATGATAGCCGCCTGGCAAATTTGGTCATGCCTTTCTTTGAAAAGGAAAAGATTCATCCTCCGTTCGATTTACTGCTGCAAGTTGTTGCCCTGATCAAAGAGCGTTGCCATTTATTAGCCGATTTTGTTCCTCAGGGACGCTACTTTTTTGAAGCACCCCAACATTTGGACACAGATGCCATAAGGGGGAAATGGACCGAACAAAAAGCACTTTTCTTTCGCGAATGGGTACAGCAATTGAATGAGTTGGTCTTAAGCCATGATGTGCTGGAGCAATCATTTACAGATTTGGCAGCAGCGCATGGGATCAAGAAAGGCGAACTGATGTTGCCTTTGAGGATTATGCTGGTAGGTGGGAAGTTTGGTCCGGGTGTGTTCGATATTGTGTCCCTTATTGGGAAAGAGGCTACCCAGGAACGCATTTCGCACGCCCTACATGCCCTTGGTACATAATCCATTTTTCAAAGTAAGTTATGCAAGAAGCAGTAAAGCCCTAATCCCGCTCCTGCGCGCATCCACATATGGCTACTTCCAGATTTATCACAGCAACTAAAATTCACGACGGCCAAAGGTGGTTGCCCGAAGGCAGTGTGCTTGAATTGACTCAGGCTGGCACCATAGTCGCCATGCATCTTCAATCCGAGCTTCCCGAAGAACATCTGGAACATCTGGAAGGCGTCATATGCCCGGGATTTGTAAATGCACATGGTCATCTGGAGCTTGCCCATATGAAGGGGCTAATACAAGAAGGGACCGGTTTGGTAGATTTTCTAACTGCAGTTGTGCAGCATCGGTTCCGTTTTTCTGAAGGCGAAAAGAAAGAGGCCCTGCAAGAGGCCCTGCGTGTTCAGCGCGACAAGGGCATTGTTGCCATAGGGGATATTGCGAACGGTACCGATACTTTAAAGTACCGGCAAAGTGCCGGTATGCATATGCATACCTTTGTAGAGTGCATGGGCTTTGATCCTGCTAAGGCACAGGATCGCTTCGAACAGGCAAGGAACGTGTATACCCAATTTACAGAGGTATCCGAAAGTAATATGCTGTTGCGTCAGTCAATTGTACCGCACGCACCCTATTCGGTTACGGAAGCTCTTTTTAGGCGCATTAGTGCACATCAGCAGGGAAGCCTTATTGCTATTCATAACCAGGAGAGCAAGGCGGAAGAGGAGCTTTATATCAGCAAATCAGGTGATATGTTGCGCTTGTTTCGGGCCCTGAATATTGACAATAATCTTTTCGTGCCTTCCGGGCATAACTCCCTACAGACCTATTTACCATGGCTGGCACCTGATCATCCGCTGCTGCTGGTACACAACACTTTCATTACGCCGGAAGATATCAACTTCTTGAAAACAAGCGGAAGAACCTATTGTTTATGTCTGTGTCCTAATGCTAACCTTTATATCGAGCAGCGTCTACCCGATCTGGAGTTCTTGCTGCAGCAAGAAGTGCCGATTTGCCTGGGTACCGATAGTCTGGCTTCCAACCATGATCTGGATATGATTGCTGAAATGATTACCCTGCAAACTGCTTTTCCCCAAATTGAGTTAGGGCAACTCTTACGTTGGGCCACCTTCAATGGTGCTAAGGCCCTGCAAATGGATCATGTGGTGGGCAGCCTTATGGTAGGCAGGCAACCAGGCCTATTGCAATTGACCTTTCGAAATAATGACTTTTGTGCGTCAGGCGCTAAGGTGAAAGTGTTGTATAAGGCAGGGCAGGGGACATCGTTTTAATCATTGCATTCATTACATTTGCTTATTATTGGATATCATATCCTTTCCCTATAAATCTACGCATACCTATGGCAACAATCGGCAACAATTTACTGGAGCTGGAGCAGTTAGAACAGATCGTATTACAGAACGAACAAGTAGATTTGGATGAGCAGGCTTGTGCTGAAGTAGCGGCTTGTCATGATTTTCTTCATGGCTTTGCACAGGAAAAACTTATTTACGGCATCAACACAGGCTTCGGGCCCATGGCCCAGTATCGTATAGAAGATGCTGAGCGGGTTCAGCTTCAGTTGAATCTGATACGAAGTCACAGCAGTGGTATGGGACAGCTGTTATCGCCCTTACAGTCAAGGGCTACCCTAGTAGCCCGGCTCAATACGATGATGCGTGCCTATTCGGGTATTCACCCCGAGTTGGTACAATTGATGAAAGATCTTCTCAATGCCTCGGCCTATCCCTGTATTTACCAGCATGGTGGCGTTGGTGCCAGTGGTGATCTGGTGCAACTGGCCCATTTGGCCCTGGGCCTGATTGGTGAGGGCAACTTTCAGTTTAAGGGCGAAGTGATGCCAGCGGAAAAGGCTTACCGGGCGCTGCATCTGAAGCCAATCAATATTCACATACGGGAAGGCCTGGCGATGCTTAACGGCACTTCTTCCATGACCGGCATAG
>JBEBUO010000219.1:0-3908 GCA_040393285.1 Taibaiella helva
CCCCTTTGCTCCACATACGGTATATTAGGGTTGCCCCAATCATATTCATGTTGGCCAAAAGAGCTTGAACTTAAAGCCAGTAAACCTACTGACATCATACCTGCAATAAGAGTTCCTTGTAATGATTTCCGCATGTTGAAATCTATAATTTGAACGTTGAAAATAAATATATTCTTCTTACGGGCACTGCTGCCACCTAACGCGTTTATAATTTGCTTATTACAGACGCTTTGATGGCATGAACCCTTCCTCTTCCACAATTAAGATGGCAAGATAAAAAGATAAATTAAAAATTGCAATTTTTTTAAAAAAGAGCCAGATCAGTTCTGCAACAGTCTTTCTATTTCACTAATTAGCTGTTCTTTCTGGCTGGGTCTCGGGGTTTGTTTAAACACGAGGTTTCCCCTCTTATCAATCAGAAAATAGGCAGGCACACTGCTGATCCGGTATAATTTAGCCAAATCGCCTCCCCATCCGGAGGTGCGCGTATGTACGCCACTAATATTCATTGCCTCAATACCTTTTATCCAGGCCTCTTCCTTTTCATCAATAGACACATAAAGGAAAACCACATCTTTATCTTTGAAATGTGCTTTAAGTTCGCTGGCATAGGGCATTTCCCGCTTACACGGGCCACACCAACTGGCCCAGAAATCCAGGTAGACCACCTTTCCCTTCAGGTCGGAAAGCTTCATGGCGGCACCTTCAAGGGTGTTGAATTCAAAATCAGGTGCGGGTTTGCCTGGGTTAAACTGCGTCGCCTCTGCTATAGCCGCTTCTAATTCTTTAGCGTAAGGGGTATGCTTATACCTGGCCATATAGTCGGCTACCCGGGGTTGTAAGGCCTCATCTGGCCAGGCTTCAGCAGCATCCAGCAGCACTCTTCCGGCAACTAAAGCAGCCGTTTTGGGTGCTTTCTTTAACTGGTAGAGCAATTGGAGTACACTGTCAGTCTGCTGATAAGCTAATCGCTCATCCCTTACACCATTATTTACGATGACCTGGTTGGTAAATCCCTTACCGCTCAATCGGGTGGGGAAAAATGCTGTAGCATAACTTTGGTATAGGCTCAAGCCCAGAAATGCATCATCGAAATGCTCCGGCACCTGCGCACTTACGGCATATAATTCCAAGGGTATATCTCTGATATTATTAGACTTTTGCCGAATCATCTCATGAATAACCGGATAATTGAGCATGGCATTGTAACGTCCGTACATTAAAAATTGCTGCCAGAATTTCTGAAAATCCTTGGGCAAATTGCCTTTATGCTCATCAAAATATTGCTGTTCCACGGCTAGCAACGAATCTAAAGCCGGGATAAATGCTTCGGGTGATAATTCTGAAAGTTGCTGAAACTCCCGCAACAAATTCATAATACCGCCTTTGTCCTTATTTATTTTAACGAAAAAATTAGGTACTTCATTTCCCTTTCCACTAAAAACGATATTGGTATCACTCAGACTTTTAGTAAAATTCAGTGCCAGTTTTGCACCGCCTTTAGCCATAAAATCCAGACGTTGCCGCTGATTACCTAAAACAATCCAATCATAACCTGCAGAAGCCGCAATTGTAACGGTAAAATGATTCAGCGAATCTATAACGACCTCCTGGGGTTGGGGTTCCTCGCTAAGAGATGCCACGGAACCATTCAGCATAAAGAGCTTTTTCTCCACCAGATGGGCGGCAGTTCCGGCAAGCTGTATGGTATTTTTTTGCGCTCCCGCAGTACCTGCCGTTAAGAGGATGCCCAACAATAAGGGCGTAATTTTTTTCATGTAAGCTTTATCCTTAGAGTAGTATTGACGATTATTTTGATTGTGCTCCTTCGATCAGTTCCATCAAAGCATCTAACTTAGGTGCCAGAATAATCTCTGTACGGCGGTTGCTGGCTCTTCCCTCTGCTGTCATATTGTCGGCGACGGGCTCAAACTGGCTGCGTCCACTTGCCGTAATTCTATGCCCATCTACCTGATAATCATTCGTTAATATGCGCACAATAGCAGTGGATCGCGCTACACTTAGCGCCCAATTGTCGGGAAATTTAATCCGAATAGGAACGGTGTCGGTATGCCCTTCAATATTTACATTAATATCCTTGTTTTCGTTCAGGGCCAGCGCTACCTGCGACAAGGCGTCCTGCCCTTCCTTGCTCACGTCAGCACTACCTGAGGCAAAAAGCAATTTTTCTGAAAGGCTTACATAGACTTTACCGTTTTTGGTAAACACAGACAGCTGATCAGAAGTAAAATTGCCTAAGGCTGCTGCCATTTTCTGCCGCAATGCCTCGGTTTGGGCCTGCTGCCGGTCGATCATCTCCTGAAGCTGCTGCAAACGCGCCCTTTGGGCTTCCAGATCCTGCTCATTCTTGCTCAGCAACTGATCTTTTGCGTCCAGTTGATCTGCAGCAGAAGCGTTAGCCTCCTCCATCAATTGAAGTCGGCTACGCGTATTTTCCAGATCGTCACGCAGCTCACTGTTCTGTTTTCTTAAGGCTGACACCGTACTTTGGGAAGCCTTAAATTTCTTATTGGACACACAGGAACCCGAAATCATCATGATCATGCCCAAACCAAGCGCTAAACTAGTAGTAGTGATCTTCATGCGTTACATATTTAAGTGACTTAACCCTTTTCCCGGGCACAATATTGCCCCTGTTTAATCTTCCGGGCCAGTAAATATTCTGGTTAAGGGTATAAAAGTAAGGTAATCGTTTCAGAAAATAAACTCCGGACCCTAGAAGCATAAACAAACAAATAAAGGGAATGTTGCTGAGCGCAAAATATTAAACAAGTAAGGCAAGCCGGCAATGCATTTTTTGCGCCATAAAATATTTACATTTGCCGCATGCCACAAATATCTGATCGCGGGGTAAAAATGCCACCTTCGCCTATACGTAAGTTAACGCCCTATGCGGATATCGCCAAGAAAAAAGGCCTTAATGTCTTCCACCTTAATATAGGACAACCGGACATTGAGACCCCACCGTCCATCATCGAAGCCGTCCATCAGGCGGATGTTAAAGTACTCGAATACAGTCCTAGCCAGGGCTTTGCTTCTTACCGGGAAAAGCTTGCCGGATATTATGCCAAGCGGCAGGTAGATGTGAGCCCTGAGCAGATTATTATCACCACAGGCGGTTCTGAAGCCATCTCTTTTGCCCTGATGAGTTGTCTGAATCCTGGAGATGAAATCATCATTCCCGAACCATTCTATGCAAATTACAATGGCTTCGCCGTATCGGCGGCCATCAATGTGGTACCAATTAACTCACGTATCGAGGATAATTTTGCCTTACCTCCTATCGAAGCCTTTGAACAGGCCGTAAGTCCACGTACCAAAGCAATACTGATTTGTAATCCCAATAATCCTACCGGCTACTTGTATAGCCAGGAAGAGCTGGAAGTACTCCGGGACATTTGTTTACGACATGATCTTTTTCTGCTGAGCGATGAGGCTTACCGGGAGTTTTGCTATGATGGTCGCATGCATACATCTGCCCTGCAATTACCGGGCTTGGAGCAACATGCCATTTTATTAGATACGATTTCAAAAAGGTACAGTGCCTGCGGTGCCCGTATAGGTGCTTTGGTAACCCGTAATGAAAAGGTGTTGGGTGCTGCGCTGAAGTTTGCACAGGCCAGGTTATCTCCGCCCACTTTCGAACAAATACTGGGCGAAGCGGCCTGCGAGCTCCCTGATGATTATTTTGACACGGTACTGAACGAATACGCCCAAAGAAGAAACCTGCTCATCAGCCGGTTGCAAGCTATTCCAGGTGTCACTTGTCCTAATCCGGGAGGAGCGTTTTATGCCATGGCCAAACTACCGGTAGACAGTAGTGAGGATTTTTGCCAATGGCTGTTAGAGTCCTTCGAGCATCAGGGGAGTACGGTGATGATGGCGCC
>JBEBUO010000220.1:0-3906 GCA_040393285.1 Taibaiella helva
TGTTGACGCGGTGCTTACCCTTGATATTGACCCCAGGTATCATTTCAGTTCTGCTTCAGTAACACCCAGTTCTATCAATGGGCAGACAGTGAGCTGGAATATGCAGGACCTGGAACCCATGGAATGGAACAGCCTTTTATATGTGCAGCTTGAGCCTGATGTTACAGCTGTAATAGATGAAATTGCCTGCAGTACGGTCTCCTTAGGACCTTTGGACGATGATCTTAATCCTGCAAACAATACGTTCACCTTCTGCGATACCATCCGGTCTTCCTGGGATCCTAATGATAAGCATGTGCAACCCGGAGGCGCTTTAGCTCCGGGAATGGAATTGACCTACACGATTAATTTTGAGAACCTGGGTAATGACACGGCTTTTAACGTGGTGATCAGGGATACCATATCCGGCAATCTGGATGCCGGTACCTTCAAGCTCATTACCAGTTCGCATCCTGTTACCGTATCGCAACAATACCATAATGATCAGAAAATACTGACCTTTACTTTCCCGGATATACAGCTGGGTGATAGAAACCAGCCGCATACGAACAAAGGTTTTGTTACTTATACCTTCACCGCTAAGTCAACGATCATTCCCGGGGATGAAATAAATAATACAGCCTATATTTATTTTGATAACAACCCGGCTGTGGTTACCAATACGGTGTTGAGCAAATACCCGGACCCAAATGCTATTACTCAGGTGGAACGGGATGAAGCCATTAAGGTTTTCCCTAACCCCGCATCAGACGAGTTGTTTATTGTATGGGAACAGGGGCAGGAGGTACACGAGGTTGTTGTGCTCAACTTGTTAGGACAGGTCATACAAAAGCAAGCCATAAAAGGCAGGCAGACGAGAATTCCCATCAGCAGTCTGACAAGCGGAATATATTATTTGAAACTTTCCGGCAGCACATCTACGCAGACTGTAAAGTTCATTAAGAATTGATGATTTTGTATGCCTCAGATGCATTGACTGCTGTTTAGCTTTCAATGCCTATCAAACGGAATAGCCAGTATACTAAGCCTGCCATCAGTGCGCTTACAGGAATGGTAATGATCCAGGCCCAAAGCAGGTTAATGGTCACGCCCCAGCGCACGGCAGAGAGGCGTTTAGTGGCGCCTACACCAATAATAGACCCGGTAATCGTATGGGTAGTGCTGACAGGTATTCGCAGCATCTCGGTGATGAAGAGCGTCATGGCACCGGCTGTTTCCGCAGCTACCCCTTCAAACGGCGTTACTTTGGTGATCCGTGTACCCATGGTTTTAATGATTTTCCAGCCTCCGCTCATCGTACCTAAAGCAATTACCGTATAGCAGGTCAGCGGCACCCAGTTAGGCATCTCTTCGAAGGTGGTAATCTGTCCCCCTGCAATCAGGGCCACGGTAATGATACCCATGACCTTTTGCGAATCATTCCCCCCGTGCCCGATACTGAATGCAGCCGAAGATACCAACTGCATGCGTTTGAACCAACGTTCGCTCTGCGTATAGTTAAGATTGCTGAGAAAGAGAGTGAACAAGGCCATAATCGTAACGATGAAACCCAACAGGAACCATTTGAAATTATGGGAATGAAAGATCACGCGGAGGGCATAACTGTCATAATGTGTTTTGAGCGCGGCAGGATCGGTTACCAATACATTCGACAACAGAATGATGATACCCAGAATGACACCAAATGAAACGAGCTTGGGCCAGAAAGTCTTTCGGAAAGAATTAAGGAACCAAAGAGAGATAACGAAGGCCATAACCATGCCCACAAGCGGAGCCAGGAAAATGAAGCTTGCAATCTTGGCAATTGTTCCCAGCTCAATAGAGCCCAATCCCGCGTGGGCAATGGCAGCGCCTGCGAATCCACCTATTAATGTATGCGAAGAACTGGAAGGGATGCCATAGTACCAGGTAATCAGGTTCCAGGATATAGCAGCCACGAGCCCTGCACAGATTACGGTCATAGTAATAAAAGGGACACCTGCAGCATCGGTTCCGTCCTTTACCGTTTTGGCTACGGTATTGGCTACACCGTGATCTTTAAAAATGAAGAAGGCCACAAAGTTGAACAAGGCTGCCCATAACACTGCCTGAAAGGGCGTAAGTACCTTGGTGGAGACGATCGTTGCAATAGAGTTGGCCGCATCATGAAATCCATTGATATAGTCAAACACCAGTGCCAGTATGATAACAATAATTAAAAAAGTCATATCCGGTATAAAGAGGGGATACCCTGCTTTGATGTTAATAATATAGGGTGCTGCTGCGTAGGCAGCTGCACCTTAGGCGTATTTGATGATGATGGTCTCAATCACGTTTGCGGCATCTTCGCATTTGTCCGTAATCACTTCCATGTCCTGATAGATGTCTTTTAATTTTACAATCTCGATAGCATCCGTCTGGTTGGCAAATAAGCCAATGATGGCATTGTCCAGCAGATCATCTGCCTGGTTCTCCAGACTGTTGATCATCACACAAGACTCTGTGATGGCACGTAGGTTTTTCATATTGCGCAATTCGTGCAAGGCCTTGTCAAGCGCATTAATGGCATTGCGGATCACCACAACCATATCCCGCATGTATTCATCCATTTCCATCACCTGGTAATTGATGATTTTTTTGGAGGAAGCATAAATAAAATCAGCCACATCGTCTAAGGATGTAGCTAAATAGTGAATATCCTCACGATCGAAGGGCGTGATGAAATTCTGGCTGAGTTCTACAAAGATTTTGTGGGTAAGGTCGTCGTTTTTGTGCTCTCCTTCTTCGAGTAGGCGAAAGAGGGCTATTCTTTTAGTAGGATCGGGCTCATTTACGGCGGCATGGAAATCGTCGGCCATCTTTTTAAGGTTACCTCCTACCTGTTCATATAGGTTGTAAAAAACTTTGTCCTGGGGGAGGAATGCCTTTATAATGGAATTAAAGCCCATAATATTTTCTTTTGTTGATGCTGTAAATCGGTGGCAAAATTAGCCATCTCATCCATGCCGGAGGCAAGGTTGAGCAGGAATTAATAATTTGGTAATGTTGGGTAAGGGCAAGGTATTTACAATTTGGTAACATTTAAGACATATTCGCGTAACGGATCGGTAATCCAGCGGTAACATCCCGGTAATATCCCGGTAACATGAAACAGTCACTTTTGCAAAATAATTCATATCTTTTTATTTATGCAAAAAATTTTGTTGCCTTTTGTCCTGTTTGTTGCTTCATTACCTGCTTTCGCGGGCGGAAAAATTGCCGGGACGGTTAAAGATGGCACAACTGATGAAGTACTTATCGGTGTAAGTATTACCCTTAAAAAAGACGCTCAGTCCCCCCCTTTACAGGGCACACTTTCCGATATTGACGGGAATTTCAACTTGGATGCCCCGGCAGGAACTTACGAGTTGGAATTCAAATATATGGGCTTTCAGAGCAAAACAGTTACCGATATCATTGTCCAGGAAGGACAAACCATCCGGGTACCCGCGTCTTTGTCGGAGCCTAAAGACAACGAAATAACGGAAGTGGTGATTCGCGGCACCCTGAAAAGCGAATCGATTAATGCCTTATATACGATACAAAAAAACGCTGTAGCGGTGTCCAGCGGTATCTCCGCCGACCTCATTAAGCGCTCGCCCGATAAGAATACGGGAGAAGTATTGAAAAGGGTTAGTGGCGCCTCTGTACAGGACAATAAATTTGTGGTCGTGCGGGGTCTGAGTGACCGTTACAACAGCGCGATGATCAACAATACCCAAATGCCTACTACAGAACCCAATCGCAAGGCCTTTTCTTTCGATATTATTCCTTCCAATCTGATTGATAATCTGGTAATCAGTAAAACCGCTACACCTGAGTTACCGGGCGACTTTGCCGGCGGGGTGATCCAGGTGATGACCAAAGATATTCCTGATGAAAATTTCG
>JBEBUO010000221.1:0-3869 GCA_040393285.1 Taibaiella helva
TCCAATATGGCTATGGTGGGTATTTATAAGATCAGGGAAACAGAAAGCCTGTTTAACGCCCTGGATAAATACCTGCATAACCGCGCCGATGGCGATGGTGAGTACCATTTGACGCATGCCCTTCAGACCATGCTGGAACAAGGCATCAGTTTGTACGGTTTTAAAGTCAATAACTGGTTCGACTGTGGAAAGAAGGAAACCCTGCTGGAGACAAATGCCACCCTACTTAAGTCCATGGCAGAGCAAACGGGCCATCCTGCTCCGGAGTTTCCCGGCACGGTGATCATCCCACCTGTCAATATTGCTCCGGGCTGCCTTATAGAACATTCTATTATCGGCCCCTCTGTGTCGATAGGTGAGAATACAATTGTACGAACCTCCATTATCCGCAACAGTATTATCGGCTCCTTTGCCGAGCTGGATGAGGTGGTACTCAAATCCTCCATTATCGGCAGTGATGCCTACGTGCATGGCTTCAGCCAGAGCCTGAATATCGGCGACAATACCGATATCGACCTGGGATAGGCTGTTTCCTTGCGCTTAACTGCCTCTGGCTTGACCGCATGCTGCCATCCGCTTGCTCATGCCCTGTTTTACGTAAAAAATTAATCTGCACATGAACGCTGCTACCCCTTTTCATAATCGAATTACGAACTTATTTGATATTGCTTACCCCATTATTCAGGCCGGCATGATATGGGCCTCGGGCTGGCGACTGGCCTCCGCGGTGAGTAATGCCGGTGGTCTGGGCCTCATTGGCGCAGGCAGTATGTATCCGGATGTGCTGCTGGAACACATTAAAAAATGCAAAGCAGCTACAGATAAGCCTTTTGGTGTAAATCTGCCGCTTTTATATCCCGATATCGATAAGCATATAGCGCATATTATACAGGAAAAAGTGCCTATTGTGTTTACCTCTGCAGGTAATCCTAAAACCTGGACGGCGACACTGAAAGCGGAAGGCATCAGGGTGGTACACGTGGTGTCAAGCGCCAAATTTGCCCTTAAGAGTCAGGATGCCGGTGTGGATGCCGTAGTGGCTGAAGGTTTTGAAGCAGGCGGGCACAACGGTCGGGAAGAAACCACCACCCTTTGCCTGCTGCCTCAGGTGCGCGAGGCCATACATATTCCGCTGATTGCTGCCGGTGGCATTGCCAGCGGCAGGTCCATGCTGGCCACTATGGTGCTGGGCGCCGAGGGGGTGCAAATAGGTAGCCGCTTCGTATGTAGTGAAGAGGCCTCCAGTCATCCGGCTTTTAAAGCGGCGGTGGTGCAGGCAGGGGAGGGCGATACCCTGCTTTCCCTAAAGCAACTGACCCCGGTACGTTTGCTGAAAAATGGATTTTTCGACCAGATAAAGGCGGCAGAAAGCCGTTGTGCCTCCACGGAGGAATTGCAACAGCTATTGGGCAGAGCAAGGGCCAAAACGGGCATGTTTGAAGGGGACCTGGAGTCTGGTGAGCTGGAAATCGGCCAGGTAAGCGGATTGATTCAGGATATTAAACCTGCTGGTGCGATTGTAGCGGATGTTTGGTCAGAATTCTGTCATTTTTTGCAGCATCCTTTAAATAAGACTACGGTAATCAGGGAATAATTTAATACCTTTGTGTCCGAATTTTAAAAACGCATTACAATCATGATCAAAGCATCAAAGTACCTTATGATGGCTGCCGTGTTGACCCTTGCAGCTTGTGGTAGCTCCGAAACTACCGAAACCACAACGACCACTCCAGAAGAAAGCTCAGTAGGGGTGCAACCTTCCGGAGAAGCCAAATTGACCATTTCCGGCGGGGACGACATGAAGTTTGACAACAACTACTTTGAAGTAAAAAAAGGCCAGAAAGTAACGCTTACGCTAGTGCATACCGGCACATCCCCTAAAGCGACAATGGGCCACAACTGGGTGCTGCTGAAGCCCGGCACCGACCTTACCGACTTTGGTAACAAAGCGGTAAATGCTCAGGCTAATGATTACATCCCTGAGTCAGAAGCGGCCAGCATCATTGCCCATACCAAGCTGATTGGCGGCGGTGAGTCTACCTCCATCACCTTTGATGCACCGGCAGAACCCGGCGAATATCCATTCTTGTGCAGCTTCCCCGGACACTTTGCCATCATGCAGGGTATCTTTATGGTTACTGAATAAAACAGAACGCATTTTTTTTAGTTGAGCACGGGCGGAGGCATTTGTCTCCGCTCTTTTTTTCTCGGGGACCGTGGGCACAATTTTTTACCTTTGCCACTTAATAGATAAGCATGGACAATTACCAACACTCCGTAGCAGAACGCCTGATGCGTTATGTGCAAATAGATACACAAAGTGACCCTTACTCCGAAACCCAGCCCTCAACAGAAAAGCAAAAAGACCTGAGCCGCTTACTGGTAAGCGAGCTGAAAGCGCTGGGTATTGTTGATGCCGAGCTGGATGAACACGGTTATGTGTATGCCACCATACCGGCTACCATCAGTAAGGAGGTACCTACCCTGTGTCTGTGCGCCCACGTAGATACTTCACCCGACAGCAGCGGTAAAGGGGTGAAACCCTTACTGCATAAAAATTATGACGGTGCCGACATCGTGTTGCCGGATGACCCGGAAGTGATCATCAGCACCGATAATCATCCCTATCTGAAAGAAAGAACAGGCGATGATATCATCACGGCTTCAGGGCTTACCCTGCTGGGTGCCGATGATAAGGCCGGGGTAGCCGTCATCATGGATGCAGCCCAATACCTGATGAGCCATCCGGAAATCCCACACGGAAGAATAAGGATCCTGTTTACTCCTGATGAAGAAATTGGTCGTGGCGTAAATGCCGTAAACATGGAAAAACTGAACGCAGATTTTGGTTTTACTTTAGATGGCGGTGAACGTGGCCACCTGGAAGGCGAAAGCTTCTCAGCAGATGGCGTAAAAGTCACCATCCATGGCATCAGCGCCCATCCCGGCTATGCTAAGGGCAAGCTGGTGAATGCCGCCAAGGTGGCGGCTGCCTTTTTGAATGCATTGCCTACCGATAACTGGAGCCCCGAAACTACTGCTGATAAAGAAGGTTTTGTTCATCCGGTTCATATAGAAGGCGGATCTGAAAAAACCGTTATTGATTTCATCATTCGCGATCATATCACCACTAAATTGGCAGAGTACGAAAGCCGGTTGGAAGGCATCGTAAAAGCCGCCGTAGCACAGTTTCCCGGTGCGCGCTATGATTTTGTTGTAAAAGAACAATACCGGAACATGAAAGAAATCCTGGACCAGCGGCCCGAGGTGATGGCGTATGCTGAAAAGGCTTACCGCGCCGCCGGCATCGAACCCAGCCGCATCAGCATACGCGGCGGTACAGATGGTTCCCGCCTGTCCTTTATGGGCCTGCCTTGTCCTAATATCTTTACCGGCGAAATGGGTATCCATTCCAAGCAGGAATATGTAAGTGTACAGGATATGGAAAAAGCCACCGATATTTGTATCCATCTGGCCCGCATAGTAGCCGAATAATAGCCAAACAAACAAATCACACCATTCAATACCCAACCCGATTTTATGAGTGAAGAACGCTCACTTAATTTTTTAGAAGAGATTATCGAAAAAGACCTGGCTGAAGGCAAATACCAAAGCATTCATACCCGGTTTCCGCCGGAGCCCAATGGCTACCTGCACATTGGTCATGCAGCCTCCATTTGTCTCAACTTTGGCCTGGCGCAAAAGTACAAGGGCAAATGCAACCTGCGCTTTGACGACACCAACCCGGTGACGGAAGAAACCGAATATGTGGACAACATCATGCAGGATGTACGCTGGCTGGGCTTTAACTGGGATAACCTCCACTATACCTCCGATTATTTTGAAACCCTGCACGACTATGCGGTAAG
>JBEBUO010000222.1:0-3784 GCA_040393285.1 Taibaiella helva
CGGCTATACCAGCAATTGCACCTGGAACAGCAACTGCCGCCCCACGATCAGGATTGGATATCCTACGAGCTGGCCCATAAAGTAGGGCTGGACAAACAACAGGAATACCAGTTGTTGTGCATGATGAATGAAGTACAACGGATGGAGTTTTTACGCCGCCACCTAAAGGCTGTTTTTTCGGCCCTCGACAGCATTGAGCTGCTGAAGTCTAGAATAAGCCTCAATTAAAATTTTTCCCATTTTACTATTATAATTTCATACCGAATGACGCACTTATGTATCGACTGGGGTAACACCCGGGTCAAGGCTGCCGTTTTTACGCAGGATTTTCTGAAATACTCAGATAATTTTTCCCAAGAAGATGCCCTGGAAGGCATATTACGCATGACCAAAGAATTTTCACCGGAGGCAGGCATGATCTGTTCTGTAGCTAACCACCCCCCGGAGTTAAATGCGCTGCTACAGGAGTATTTCCCCTTGCAGCAACTGCGCCCGGAAACCAAACTACCGGTTATGAATGCCTATGGCAGCCCGGAAACACTGGGGCTGGACCGCCTGGCCCTTGCGGTAGGCGCCAACAGTCGCTACCGCGACCAGGATTCCCTGGCCATTAGTGTAGGTACGGCCATTACCTATAACTATGTACAGAAGAACAATATCTTTCGCGGCGGGCAAATCAGCCCGGGCATACAGCTCCGGTTACGCGCTTTACATGAGTTTACAGACCAGTTGCCGCTTGTGGCACAGGATGGCTCCGCCCCTATGTTAGGCTATGACACCGAAAGCAATATTCGCAGTGGGGTGATCTGGGGTATCGCTGCCGAACTGGATGGCATGATAGATATGTACCGTTCACAATATTCAGGAATAAACGTCGTTTTAACTGGCGGCGATGCGCCGATTTTTGCCAGCAAGCTGAAAAATCGGATATTTGCGGATTCCCAGCTCCTGATGCAGGGGCTTCACTCAATCTTAAAACATAATGTGCGCTAAACTCAAGACGCAATTTTTTCTACTGTCCACGGTATTACTGGCAACAGGGATGCGGGCAGCCGCCCAAAACATTCAGGACCTTGATGGCCCCCGGTCTACCAAAGAAAACTCCCCGTACTCCCGCTACGGGATAGGCGATCTGAGCAACAACCTGCATACGGCGATAAAGGGCATGGGCGGCACGGCCACGGGATATATCGACCCCTATACGGTCAACTCCTTCAACCCGGCTTCCTACAGCTTCCTCAAAGCGACTACCCTCGATTTTGCGTTTGAGGGTCGCAACAGAAACCTGGTGATGGGTGACCAGTCTACCACCTCTGGCACGGCCACCTTCTCCCACCTTGTACTGGGCATACCCCTGGGAAAATATGCAGGCATGAGCCTGGGTATGCAACCCGAGGCTTCCGTTTATTACAATGCAAATGATACACAATCAGTAGCCGGAATAGGCAATACCGTATATAATTATAATGGCAGCGGCAGCATGCAATATGCCTACATCGGCCTTTCCGGCACCTACAAGGGTTTTAGCCTGGGTGCCAATATGGGTTATATGTTTGGCAACAGCAGGTATACCAGTGCGCTACAGAATATAGATACGGGCAATGTAAGTAACTCCGAGTTTGGACGCAATCATGCCATCGGGGGTATCTACTGGAAAGCAGGGCTGCTGTACCAGGCTAAGTTGAAAAAAGACCATTACCTCAACCTGGGTGCCACCACCACCCTTTCCCAAAACCTCAACACCTTTACAGATGCTTACGCACTTTCCTACCAGTTTGTAGGATCGGGATCGGGCCTGATCAGGGATACCCTGTCTACGACCACGGACGAAAAAGGCACCCTCACCATGCCTGCTTCATTCAGCTTCGGGGCGCACTGGGGAAAAACGGCCAACTGGGATGTAGGTATTGACCTGGTGTACAGCGACTGGAGTAAATTCAGTTACCTGAACGACCGTAGCGGTATAGCAGATAATGCCTATCGCATAAGTATAGGTGGGGAACTGACACCTGATCCAATGGCCACCAAAAAATATTTTTCCGTTGTCCAGTACCGCATAGGAGCCTATTATGGTAAGGATTACCTACGCATCAACAATACAGATATTATGTACATGGGCGGCACCATAGGTGCTTCTTTCCCTTTCAGAAAGAACAATACCCAGTTTGGACGCCTGAATACCAGCCTGGACATTGGCAAACGCGGCACCACACAAAACGGACTGGCCAGCGAAGTATTTGTACGCTTCAATATCGGTTTATCCCTGAACGATTTCTGGTTCATCAAACGCAGATACGATTAATCAAATCAGCTCCTGATCGCATGAAGGCATGGATACAGCCATATATTTTAACCAGCCTGCCAGCAAGATACCTTCTGGCAGGCTGTTTTGTTATGCTCCTTGCCGCTTGCAGCAACGACCTGAAGCAGCTACCACCCGATGCTACGGAGCTCCGTCTGCAAAACGACAAAGCGGAAGAGGTCGAGATTATTTTCAGCGAACAGGGCGTGATAAAAGCCGTACTGCATAGTAAGGTATTTGTACGTAACGATCAGGCTACCCCACCCTATGCCGATTTCAAAGAAGGCATCAAAGTGGATTTCTATAATGCCGAAGGCCAGGTGGAAAGTACACTCACCGCCCGCTCGGCCCGCTATTTTACCGCCAGCCAGAACGTAGTGGTAAGGGACAGCGTGGTGGTGATCAATAAAAAGGGAGAGAAATTGCAAACCGAAGAACTGGTATGGAACCAAAAAGTAGAACGGTTTTATTCGGAGAAATTGGTGCGCATCACCATCGACAACCAGGTGACATACGGCGATGGTATTGAGGCCAACCAGGACTTCACCTGGTATCGCATTTCCCGCCAGCGGGGCGCTATTCCCGTAGATGAGACGGGACTGCCCGATGAAGCAAGCCAGTAACAGCCCATTTTTATTTCAACTTTTGGAATAGTTCCATGATCTGCCCCGTAAAGTGATGCCAGCTATATTTACGTTTCTCCGCCTTAATGTTCGTCCTGAACTCACTTTCCAAATGATGGGTATAAAAACGCAAAATGGCATCGGCAATAGCCAGGGGTGTCACCTCCGTCACAAAGCCGACCTTGCCATCGGGAACAATTTCGGGTAAGCCGCCTACATGGGTAACGATCATGGGCTTTTCAAAATGATAAGCAATTTGCGATATCCCGCTTTGGGTAGCGGTGCGGTAAGGTTGTACCACACAATCGGCAGCGCTGAAGTATTGTGCTACTGCTTCATTAGGAATAAATTCGGTAAACAATTCCAACCTGTCGCGCAATTGTAAGCGGTCGATCAGCTCCTGGTAATAATCGGCCTCGCCATAAAACTCACCGGCAATAATAAGGCGTATACCCGAGTGCCTGATGCGTTCATCGGCCATCGCCTCCAGAAGCAAGTCCAGGCCTTTGTATTTTCGAATAAAGCCGAAGAACAAGAGATATTTACCTTCGGCCTCCAGGCCTAGTTGTTGTCGTGCCACCGCCTTAGGGATAATGGCCCCATAATTATCATAAACGGGGTGTGGAGCGTATACGGCAGGCTTGTTGGCTTCAAATTGCCTCAGGTCTTTGAGTACTTCCCGGCTCATGCTTACAAAGCCGTCTACAGGTTTTAAAAAATATTTCGTGAAAGCTACATCTCCGGGCCGCTTTTCATGTGGAATGACATTATCGAGAATGCTGATGACTTTGCTGTGCTTATTTTTTTTGATTTGCCGGAGTATGGTGCCGAAAGCAGGACCCATAAAAGGAAGCCAGTA
>JBEBUO010000223.1:0-3750 GCA_040393285.1 Taibaiella helva
CCTGTAGTATGATCGAAATCATACACCTCTACACCCATAGCAGGGCTGAAACTTTTGAAATTGCAGGTCATCAAACGGTTGGCATCAGGTGCCACTTTTAACACACCCTGCGTATAGTAGTTGGCCGGAAAATTTCCGGCAAGGGAAGTCACCGGTGTGCTATCCACACCCAGCTCATCTACTGCAAATGCTTTGAATTCGGTTGTGGTCTCTGTATGTACCAGTACCCATACCTTGTTGTTACATCCGGGAACGGCCACCATTTTCTCGGTAAGTCCACCTGCCAACACAGTGCCTCTCAAGGGGAAACTCATATCAATGTCGCCCTGACCGCTGTTCAGGCTCATGTCGATTACATTGCAGTATAACCTGCATTCTAGCACAGAAGTCAGCGAGAACAGATAGTAACGATCACTATTGGCCGGGTCAGGAACAATAAGCGCTCCTTGTGTGGTACTAATGGTATTATTGATCGGTTCATTGATATCGGTGCCATTGGGCATCAAGGTGCCGTCTGCGGTCCAGACATTGGTGCCATTGGTATAAAAAAGCAGTGCACCTGCACTATCGCAAACGGAAGCACAGCCTTCGTTTCCACTTGCCAGATTCGTGGTAATCACAGTAGGTGGTTCGGTATTAAAATCCAGGCCGGTATTAAATCCCATGGCCCATGTCCTGTTTTGAGGAATATGATATTGGGCGTTAAGAAGTGCCGGGTAGAAGACGGCTAATAGTAAGCTGATGCGTAACCCTGTTCTGGTCATAAACTGTATTGGTTTTATAGATTAATAAACACAACCAGCATATTACGGGAAAGCAACAGGAAGCAGAAAAATGCCCATGAACATGTCTCCGCTACCGCCCTTCCACCTAAGGCAATATGCGACATAAACAACAAGGCTGGTTTTCTGGCTTGTACCTTCTCAAGCACCTTCCCATATGAGCTATCATACAGTGGTATATTTGCCTGAAAATTGATTCCTTCCTCCCGGAGAATCGATACTTACAGCTAAGGGGACAGCGCCGGCTTTGCACCGGCTTCCCATTTAATTTCCCTCCAATGAATGAAGGGAAAACCAAGTTGGCTGCAAATGTAAGCCAGTTCTTTCTATAAAATCAAAAATAAAATTTTAGCTACTGTATCGGCCGCTTAGACAACCCGGCAGTCCGGATCAAGGTAGAGCACAGCTTGATGGATATCCGAATTTTAGTAATCATGAAATGTATAAGCGGATCTTTTGGGTCAATGCAAATAAAAATCATGACATTATGACACTCCTTTAAACCGTACAATAAAACTACAGGATGCTTGCCTATGGCATAAAGAAAATTTCACCGCAGTACTTAAAAAGGGTGAATATTTATCATAAATAAGTGTATATCAAATTAATACAAACAAGTTAAGTCCTGTCGACCGGAAACATATTATTTACTACCGACCAGTTATGTTAGCTTTTTTCAAAACATAGCCTTTAGAAAAAAAATGGAAGGCTACTTATCAGTCGGTGAGTGGCTACTCATGACCCAACGAGTGGCTACTCATGACCCAATGGAAAGCTATGTTTTGACCAGGGGAAAGCTATGTTTTTTACCGCCAAATTGTCTTATTCCCTTCTACGGGCCGGCAGGCAGGCCCATATCCCTACTTTCCCTTTTTAAGCGACAAAAAAATAAAATTCGCATAAAAACATTAAATTTGTTGCCATGAACCAACTGGCAGATACCCACTCCAAGATACACGAAGGCCGTAATGTGAAGCGCTTTCGCGAAATGCTAGGCATCAAGCAAGAAACACTTGCCTATGAGCTGGGTGAGGACTGGAATCAAAAGAAAGTTTCTCTATTGGAGCAAAAGCAGGTATTGGAACCGGAGGTACTTTACATGGTGGCCAAAGCCTTGAAAATACCAGAAACGGCAATAAAAAATTTTGACGAAGAGCAAGCCGTAAATATCATTGCCAATACATTCGAATCGGGTGCTATCGGTTACCAACAAAACCATAACCCTATCTTCAATCCCCTCGACGCCCTATTGCGCCTGCACGAAGAAAAAATTGCCCTGTACGAGCGTATGCTGCAAGAAAAAGAAGATATGATGGCTAGATTGGAACGATTAATAGAAGCCAAATAAGCTGTTACGCACCGCTACTTCTTACTGCAATAGATCTCTCTTCGCTTCCTATACACGTGTGCACCCTTATTACTACTTGCCACCAATAAAAGTACTGCTTGTACCAAAAGAGCTACCTGCGTTGCAGGTCATGTGTTTCCTGCTCCATATGCAATAAATCAGCCTTAAGACCATACTTTTCTTGTAGATGAGCCACCATTTTCTCTGCAGCATATACCGACCTGTGTTGACCGCCCGTACAACCAAAAGCGATGGTTAGGCGGTCGAAACCCCGCTCCAGATAATTGTCCACTGATATATCCACCAGGCCCGTAAGCTGAGCCAGAAACTCAGGCATCCGTGTCTTATGTTCCAGAAAATCCACCACGGGTTTGTCTTTCCCCGTCAGTTGTTTATATGCCTCAAATCTTCCCGGATTTAGTATGCCACGACAATCAAATACGAAGCCACCGCCATGGCCGCTATCGTCGGCCGGCAATCCCTTTTTATAAGAAAAACTATATACCTGTATATGTAACGGTGCATCAGCAGCTGCGGTTTTATCTTCAAATCGCGCAGTAACTTCCGGCTTGACAATGGCTTCCAGCACTTTGCGTAACTCACTTTGTACAGGCAGGTGACCGTATTCCTCAAGAAACGCTTTGAGCTGTTGCAAGGCAGGCCTGATACTCTTTAAAAAATGAGGCTTATGCTCCAATAAGCCGCGGTAACCATAAGCACCCAGTGTTTGCAGGATCCGCAACAATACACACTCAAGGAAAATTTTCCGAAAATCGGTTTCATTGAGGTTGGCAGCATGGGGCATCTTGTTGATTACTTTAAGGTAGTAGTTCAACAATTCATTTTTCCAGTCTTTAGGTAATTGTGCCCTGGCTTGCCACAAAAGAGATACCAGGTCGTATTGAGGCATACCCAACATGCCGCCCTGATAGTCTATAAAATACACTTCATCATCCTTTACCATGATATTCCGGCTCTGGAAGTCACGATACATAAACGTTTGTGGCCTTACTGCAGCCAGGGAACGACTCCATTCTTCCAACTCTTCGAGTAAAGCAGTCTTGTTGTAACTCACTTTTATCAGGTCGGCAAAATAATATTTGAAATACAGGAGATCTGAAAAAATCTGCTTCCGGTCAAACTCACTTGCAGCAAAACAAAGGGAATAGTCGATATCATTGCCGGCCTCCCAATGTATCCTGGCCAGCTGATCAATGCTCTTTTTAAACAGGAGCTTTACCCGGTCGGTATGCCCTTCCCGATCCAAAATGTCGAAAAGCGTATCAGGTCCCAGATCTTCGAGTAAATAATATTGTTTGTCCGGACTTTCCGCAATGATGTCGGCTACCGGCAAGTGAAAACGTTCAAAAATACGGGTGAAATAAAAGAACGTATTGTTTTCCTTTTTATCAGGATTGTATACACCTATTATGTCCTGGCCTGAGCCTGTAAACCGTACATATTTCCGGTCAGATCCGGAAGCGGGCAATAAGGCTACAGATTCAGGGTTTTCATTAAACTGTTGCTGGTATAAATCGGTAAGGGTTTTCAAAAATGTTGTTTTCGTCACGGAAGGGGTGCTTGGTTTTTGGGGTAATCAAAAAAAGAGAACTTAGGCTG
>JBEBUO010000224.1:0-3732 GCA_040393285.1 Taibaiella helva
GGTGGTGAAAAGCTGTTTTGTTGGTTTCACTTATTTCATTAATTTTAGCATAGGCATTGGGCTGGTAGCACATTATGGTGGTAAATAAGGAGATATTGGCATTATTGCATCTGATAGATGACCCGGATACGGAAGTATATGATTCCGTGGCCGATCGGCTACTGCACTATGGACCAGAAATTATCCCGACCCTGGAGAAATTTTGGGAAACTACAGAGGACGAGGCGGTACAAAACCGGATAGAAAACCTCATTCACCGGGCCTTGTTTACCGAGTTGCAGGATGAACTGATGGGCTGGGCCAAAGAGGGCTATACAGGCTTGCTTAAGGGCGCTATTATCATTGCTAAGTTCAGGTATCCCGAGCTGGATGCAGAGGCCCTGCTCAAACAATTTGACCAGATAAAGCGCAACGTTTGGTTGGAGCTGAACAACTACCTGACGCCGTTGGAACAGGTGAATGTGATCAATGGCATTTTATACAACTATTATAAGCTCCATGGTAAAGAGATCACCGAGCGGGATACCAACCTGTTTTTTGTCAACCTCACACTTGAAAGCAAGCAGGGCAATGCTTACTCCATAGGGGTTATCTACCTGTCTCTCTGCGAGCTGCTCGACATTCCTATTTTTGCTATCGATCTGCCCCGGCAGTTTGTACTCGCTTATTTTGACAGCCTGCATCCTTTCCAGTCGCCGGATGCTGACCCGGTACAGACCCTGCAATTCTATATCGACCCCGTGAACGGCATGGTATATACCCAGAATGATGTGGATGTTTACCTGAAAAAGATCAATGTGGCACATGAAACGCGCTTTTTTGAGCCTATGGACAACAAGGAAATCATTATCCGCATGCTGGATGAACTCGCACTTTCTTACGAGTATACTCAGGAACAGGATAAAGCTGCTGAAATACAACAGCTTATTGGCTTATTACAGGCGGCCTGAACCCAGTCCAAAAAATCCATTAATAATTTTGTTTTCGGGTAAATCGAATGTATCTTTGCGGCGGCAAGTCTTATACGGCCAGCTCCTGTTGAACTTCCCCAGGGCAGGAATGCAGCAAGGATAGATGGTTGAGCGGCGCGATATAAGTAACTTGCCATTTTTTATTTCTCCTTCTTTCTTTATATTGTCACATGAAATTTTTTATAGATACCGCCAACCTGGCGCAAATACAGGAAGCTCATGATTTAGGTATCCTGGACGGGGTAACCACTAATCCGTCCCTGATGGCTAAAGAGGGAATAAAAGGAATAGATGCCGTACTGCAACATTACAAAGATATTTGCGCCATTGTAGACGGCCCGGTTAGCGCCGAGGTAATTGCTACTGACTTTAAGGGCATGGTGGCAGAAGGGGAACGCCTGGCTGCGCTGCACGATAATATTGTGGTGAAAATCCCTATGATCAAAGAGGGCATCAAAGCCATCAAGCATTTTTCAGACAATGGTATCCAAACTAATTGTACCCTGGTATTCTCTGCCGGGCAGGCGATACTGGCTGCCAAAGCAGGGGCTACAATGGTTTCTCCCTTTATCGGGCGGGTAGACGATGCCAACTGGGATGGTGTACAACTGATTGCTCAGATCGTAGATATCTACAACACACAAGGGATGATGACGGAAGTATTGGCTGCTTCGATACGTAATCCTTTGCATATTGTGAAATGTGCTGAGGTGGGTGCCGATATCTGTACCTGTCCGTTGAGCTCCATTTTGGGTCTGCTGAACCATCCGCTTACCGACATTGGTCTGGCTAAGTTCCTGGAAGATGCCAAAAATCTGTAATTAGGGTTAATCCGAAAGGTTCATTTGTTATAAACGATTAAATTTGCGTATCCCGTTGACAACAACAGGGTACGTTTTTTGTTATAACAGGCTTGCCTGATTTTTTATTTTACTATAGCGTTTTAACCGGCACGTATATTTATGATTGAAGTAAAGAATGTAAGAAAGAGTTTTGGTGAAAAGACGGTGTTGCATGATGTAAGCTTTTCGATGTTTGCCGGAAAGACAAATTTGATTATTGGCACCAGCGGCAGCGGGAAGACAGTGCTCATGAAATGTATGATCGGCTTGTTTCAACCGGATTCCGGGGAAATACTGTATGAAGGCCAGAACCTGATTACCCTGGATGAAAAGGAGAAGAAAGAGCTGCGGCAGCAGATCGGCATGCTGTTCCAGGGTTCTGCCCTGTTTGACAGTAAAACGGTTCTGGAGAATGTGATGTTTCCGCTTGATATGTTTACCACGCAGCGTTTTCGCGATAAATTGAAACGCGTAAATGAAGTACTGGACCGAGTGAACCTGAAGGATGCCCATAAGAAATATCCTTCCGAAATAAGTGGCGGTATGAAAAAGCGTGTGGCGCTGGCCCGTGCCCTGGTACTCAATCCCAAATACCTGTTTTGTGATGAGCCAAACTCCGGACTGGATCCGCAGACCTCTCTGGTGATCGATCACCTGATCAATGAACTGACCAGGGAATACAACATCACCACGGTCATTAATACGCATGACATGAATACCGTGATGGAGAGCGGCGACCATATCGTGTATATGCATCAGGGCAAAAAGCAGTGGGAAGGAAGTAATAAAGATATTATCTTCAGTAAAGACGAACTGCTCAACGAATTTATCTTTGCTTCCGAATTTCTACGCGATGCCAAGGAAAAGCGGATGGAAGAGCTGGACGAGCAAAACAAGTCTTCTTAAAAGTGCCATCTGTGCTGGTGTGATCAAATGTTGATAAGGATAAAGTATCTATGATCTACGACCAGGTCGTTTCGTATACGAAGGGAACAGATCAAATGGGTTGGCATGAGGTTCAGGAATTTATCGGAGGTATCAGGTTGAGCTCCGTTGCCTTTTTAACCAGAGCCGATACCTTCTTTACGTCCAGTTTATTGAAAATGCTTTCCCGGTGGTGTTCTACCGTACGCTTACTTATAAATAATTGCGCCGCAATTTCAGCACTCGTATAGTTTTGTGCGATGAGCTGAAGAATTTCCGACTCCCTTTTAGTCAGCAGGCTACCTAAAGCTTTTTGTCTTTCTATAATTTGTTCATCTTCCCGCAGGATTTTTTCTACTGCCTTGTCTACATAGGTGGCGCCCTGATATACCATAGTAATGGCCTCTATAAGTGCTTCTTTCGTGGTGTTTTTCAAAAGATAGCCGGCTACCTTATTTTTCTGCAACATGTTCCTGATGTAAAAGATATTGTCGAAGCTGGTCAGTACGATTATACCTATTCCGGGGTATGTCGTTTTGATGATTTTTGCAATTTCATCGCCTTGCAATCCAGGCATCTGGATATCCAGAAGCAGAATGTCGGGCTGAATGGTTTCCAGACCTTTCATCAGCGAAGCGCCGTCTGCATAGTTGGCGGTCAGTTCGATCTCCGTATGATACCTAAGCATATTACTTATGCCTTCTGCAATGAGGTGATGGTCATCTGCTATGGCTACTTTAATAGGGTTCATATGTTATTTTTTAGTCGATCTTGCCGGTGTTTTATCAGTCCACATTGGTTGGCACCTCATTCAGGCTTGCTTCAACATATACGGAGGTGCCTTTCTGAGCGGTGGTTTCATAATTGATATGGCCATTCCATATTTTTAGTCGGTTTTCGATATGTTTAAAGCCCTTCCCGCCAAGGGGGGAAGCCTGTTTGAAGCCAATGCCATCATCCTCCACGGTAAGACTAATAATGTACTTACTGGCATG
>JBEBUO010000225.1:0-3711 GCA_040393285.1 Taibaiella helva
ACCTTCAGGGACTTCGTCTCTAACGGACACAGCGGGATCAACAACCTGGGTTTCGATAAGAACAACCGAAAATTAAATACCGCCTTCGGCAAAGATTATACCGATTACAAATCATTGAGCCTTTCCGACCAGCTGGCCGCCTCCCGGTCGCTGGAGAATAATTTTAAAGAGACTACCAGGAGCGCATTGCCTACGCAAAGCTACCAGGTAAGCTGGGGCAATACGGCATTACTGAAAAATGGAGCAAAGTTCGGAAGCATCATTGCCCTTAATTACCGTCGCGCTGAAAACTATAACCAAACCCAGAGAAGGAGACTGATCTCAGACTATACCTGGACTTACGATTTTCCGGATGAAGACCGTTATAGCTATGCAGTCAATACCGGCGCTATGGCCAATTTCTCCCTCGTAACCGGCAAAAGCAAAATTGGCTTTAAAAGTATGTACAATCAGCTATATGACGATGTGTACTATACCCGTCATGGATTTAACGTGAGCAATGCACAGGAGCAAAAGATCAGCTCTTCCGTACCCATGGAGCGTGGCCTGCTCAATACACAACTGGAAGGAGAACATGCCTTTGGTGCAGCAAACAGCAACAAACTATACTGGAATGTAAATTATACACAACTGAGTGCTAATCAAAATGACCTGCACACCGCTTTTTACAGCCGTGGCTTTAACCTGCACGAGGGACAACCCCAGGAAGTTCCTAATAGGCCCTACGAGATTGTAGACCGTAATAGCCGCCGCTTTTACAGCAATATGCGCGACAGGAATTATGGCGGTAACCTTAATTATACCCGTTCCTTTACCTTATTCCGGCAAAAGCAAAGCCTCAAGGCCGGGTATAATGTACTTAGCCGAAACCGTAACTTTCAATCCCGGATCTTCAATTACCAGGCCACTCATATTACCAGCTTTGATCCAGCTTTAGCCCAATTGCCGATAGGAACTATTTTTGCTCCCGGGAATATGCACGAGGAAGGGTTTATCTTAAATGAATTTACCAATCCGACTGATGCTTATCAGGTACATGCTTTGCTCAACAGCGGTTTCCTGATGTTCGACAACCGCTTCTCGGACAAAACCAGATTAATATGGGGAGCCCGTATCGAAAACTATGACCAGGACCTGTATATCAAATCACTTTCAGCTCAGGAGGAAAGACTTACACAAACATTCCTGGATGTGCTGCCCTCCTTTAACTTCACGTACAGCCTGAACGATAAGACCAACCTGCGCCTGGCAGCATCGCAGACCGTGAGCCGCCCGGAATTCTGGGAAATTGCGCCGTTTTCCTTTTATGATTTCGACAATACCTGGGTAATACAAGGAAATCCGGAACTGAAGCGTGGTAAAATTACCAATGTCGATCTGCGTTATGAACTGTATCCTAAAGCGGGTGAAACTGTTTCATTTTCCTTGTTTTACAAACATTTTGAGAATCCTATCGAGTCATACCTCCAACCTATATCCGGCGATGCTGATTATATCGGTTACACCAACTCCAAGTCTGCACGCTCTATAGGCGCGGAAGTAGAAGTGCGGAAATCATTAGACTTTGTCAGCAATACCGGATTCTTTGCGCATACCGTTTTGGGTGGCAACCTGGCGTATATCAGTTCCCAGGTAGATCTTGATGGCTTCGGCGGCGGAGACACCCGTCCTATGGTAGGACAGTCGCCTTACCTGATTAATGTTTCGGCTCAGTACACGGCCCCCGGCCTGGGTTTAAGTGCTACCGTGCTCTATAACCGCATTGGTCATCGATTGGCTTATGTAGGCAATGCTAACCGTCCCAATATTTATGAAAACAGCCGCGACCTGCTCGACCTACAGCTAGCACAACCAGTATTGAAAAATAGGGGAGAGTTAAAACTTACCGTAAGTGATCTCCTCAACAGTCCTTATGTTTTTTATCAAGATATGAACGGAGACAATAAAGCCTACCAGGCTAACGATGGCTCGCTGAATGCCAGCAATGGTGATAGCTTTTTCCGACAGTACCGCATGGGCACTAACATAACTCTGGGCTTTACGTACAATTTTAAGCTGAAATAATATTTTGGTAACAACGCCATAAGACGGAGGTAACATACCTCATTTACTTTTGTATCAAATTTTAGAAAAACGATCAAATGAAAAAAGTAATTAATGTAGCATTGGCCAGTATGCTGGCATTGGGATTTGCCTCTTGCGGTCCCGACAAAGACCCTGGAACCGACCCGCAACCCGGAGCGGAAAACGTATTGACCGGTGATGTAACCAGTGACAGGACCCTTACTGTAGGTACCTGGACCTTGAAAGGCTATGTGTATGTAAAAGAAGGCGCCAAGCTGACCATACCTGCCGGTACCATAATCAAAAGTGATATCATCGAAAAGGGTGCACTTATAGTGGAAACCGGTGCGCAACTTTTTGCGGAAGGTACTGCCAGCAATCCGATTGTATTTACCTCAGGTCAACCTAAAGGGCAACGTCGTCCCGGCGATTGGGGTGGTATCATTATTCTGGGTAATGCCACCACCAACAGGGGCACTAACCCTCGTCCCATTATTGAAGGTGGCGTTGGATCCAGCTATGGGGGTAACAATGATGATGATAATTCAGGCGTGCTGAAATATGTACGTATTGAATATGCGGGCATAGCCGCTCAGCCTAACTCCGAAATCAATGGCCTTACCTTAGGTGGCGTAGGTCGCGGTACCACGATCGAAAATATCATGGTGGCCTATGGTAACGATGATGCCTATGAATTCTTTGGTGGTACGGTAAACTGTAAGAACCTGATCGCTTATGCAACTTCTGATGATGATTTTGACTTCGACTTTGGTTACACCGGCAAGATCCAATATGGTATTTCCATCAAACATCCTCAGTTTGCTGATCCTGGTGATGCGGCCAATGGTATAGAGGCGGATAATGATGCTGATGGTTCCAATGCCACGCCTAATACACGTCCAGAATTGTCTAACTTTACCTTTATAGGCCCTAATAATGGTGCCAATACGCAGGCCAACCATAACCTGGCTAACCGCTGGCGCCGGAATGTGCACTTTGTATTGCGCAATTCCATTATGTTAGGCCATCAAAAAGGTGGCTTCTCATTGGAATCTGCCGGTACGGCAAACAGCTACTTTGACGGTACTTCTGAATTTAAAAATAACATCCTGCTTGCCTTCGATGTGAGCAAAAACTTCAAATCCGATCAGGAAGCCCCTAAAGATCAAGCAGCCATGGAAGCGAAGGCCTTAAGTGAAGGATGTATTGTTCCTGCTGATGTAAATGCAGTAAACCTGACTAATCCTTTTGCCTGGTACGCAGATAAAGTAGCCCCGAATCTGGTTCCCAAAAGCGGTTCTATGGCACTTGAAGGCGCTAGCTTTGAAGGCATGGACGGCTGGTTTGGTGTGGTTCCTTTCATCGGTGCTTTAGGCACTGCAGACTGGACACAGGGATGGGTAAACTGGGATCCGAACAATACGGATTATTAAGGACAATAACCTGCCTTGATGTAGCACAAAAAGCGTAACCAACAAGTCCCCTGGATGCTCGTCCCGGGGGCTTGTTGTTATGGGTCCACTAAGCCCGCTGCCTTACCGACATGGCAAGGTATAGTTCGTGTTCCCGCATGTCTCCTCCCCTTGTTTATACGTTGCTGTAGTAATGTACTGAGGGACATTGCGGAATGGCTCCGGGGTTGTATTG
>JBEBUO010000226.1:0-3671 GCA_040393285.1 Taibaiella helva
TTTGGATGCCAAATGTACAAATTCATTTGCAAACAGCAGATATATTTATATGTTGTCAGATAGGAATTCCGGGCTATTATTCTGAACTTTACGGCCATCTAATCAAAAACTAATGTATTCATGCAGATGAAAAAACCATTGATAGTCCTCGCTGCTATTGCGCTGGCAAACACTAACCTGCCAGCCAGGGCACAGACCAGGCTGGTGGAGCAAGTTGCCGCGCAAGCCAACGAACTCAACATTCCTTTTACAAGGTATGAATTGCCCAACGGGCTCACCCTCCTGATTCACGAAGACCATAGTGATCCCGTGGTACATGTAGACGTCACCTATCATGTAGGCTCTGCACGGGAAGAAATCGGGAAATCGGGGTTTGCTCATTTTTTTGAACACATGATGTTTCAGGGGTCTGATAACGTAGCCGATGAACAACATTTTAAATTGATTACAGAAGCAGGCGGCACCCTTAATGGCACCACCAACCGCGACCGCACTAATTATTTTGAAACTGTTCCTGCCAACCAGCTTGAAAAGATGCTCTGGCTGGAAGCTGATCGGATGGGCTTTTTACTGGATGCTGTAACACAACAAAAATTTGAAGTGCAACGGGCCACAGTAAAAAATGAACGCGGACAACGGTACGACAATCAGCCCTATGGTCTCGTAGGCGAAGTTTCTGCTCAAACTCTTTATCCCTACGGACATCCTTACTCCTGGTTGACCATAGGATACATTGAAGACCTGAACCGGGTAAACGTGGATGACCTTAAAAACTTCTTTCTTCGTTGGTATGGCCCCAACAATGCGGTGCTCACGGTAGGGGGTGATGTCGATCCCAAACAGGTGATTGCCTGGGTGGAAAAATATTTTGGATCTATTCCGAGAGGTCCCGAAGTAACGCCAATCAAGCAAGCCTTACCCATAGTAAGCCAGGACAGGTATGTATCTATGGTAGATAATTATGCAAAGACACCTATGCTGCGCATGGTGTTTCCTACAACACCGCGCTATAGCGATGATGAACCTGCCCTTGACTGCCTTGCAGAGATTCTGGGCCAGGGCAAGAACGCGATCCTTTATAAAAACCTGGTCAAAGCAGGCAAAGCCAGCAGCGCCAGTGTTGGCAATTACACCTCCGAATTAGCAGGGGAGTTCACGATCAGCATCATGCCTTTCCCCGGTCAGTCATTAGCCGATATGGAACAAGAGGTGAGAACAGCCTTTAATGAATTTGAACAACGGGGAGTTAAAGATGAAGACATCCTGAAGTTTAAAAGCAAAAATGAAGCCGCCCTGATCCGGAGCCTGGAGAGCGTAGCCGGAAAAGTAAGTCAGCTTGCTGCTTTCTATACATTTACCGGCGATGCCAATTACCTTCGCCATACTATTGAACAATACAACCGGGTTACCAAAGACGATGTGATACGGGTGTACAACCAATACATTAAAGGAAAAGGGGCCGTAATCATCAGCGTAGGTACAAAAGATGATCCCGGAAATAAAGCAGGTAAGGATAACTATACAATTGCTAAAAATGGCTATGAAGCACCTGATTACGGTTATGCCGGATTACATTATACCAAGCCAAAAGATGGCTTTGACAGAAGTCATGTACCGCCTGCTGCCGAACCCATAGTGGTCAAAGCTCCTCAATTCTGGACGGCTGAGCAAGGAAGTATCCAGTTTATTGGCACCCAAAGTGACGAAATTCCGGTCGTCAACCTGATACTCAAATTCAAAGGTGGGAAAATAACGGATCCCGCAGACAAAGCAGGTTGTTCCAATCTCTTTGCCACCATGATGAATGAAGACACAGAGCACTATACTGCAGAAGCCATGAACCTGGCCCTGGAACAGTTGGGCAGCACCATTGATTTCCATACCAGCGATAATGAAATTGAAGTAAGGGTACGCGCGCTGACGAAGAACCTGAACAAAACACTTACCCTTTTGGAAGAGCGCTTACTCCGGCCCCAGTTTAACCAGGAGGACTTTGACCGGAATAAAAAGCGCACCATGGAAATGGTGAAAAATGCCTTGAACCGGCCTGCTTATGTAGCCAGCACAGTATTTAATGCATTACTTCTGGGCAGCGAGCATCCCCTAGGCAGGGTAACGGCAGGTACGGAACAGAGTCTTGCAAACATTCAGCTGGAAGACATCCAAAATTATTTCACCAGCAAATTTTCAAAGACCAATGCTGAAGTGATTATAGTAGGTGATGTAAGCAAAGAGGAAATTTTACCGAAACTGGCTTTCCTCGATAAAATGTCTAACATGGAAGCACCTATGACCCTGCTGCCCGATGTGCCCGAAACAACTGCCACCAAAGTTTACTTCATAGACGTACCAGGCGCTGCACAAACAGAATTTCGTATTGGCTACTACACCGGCATGCGATACGATGCGCTTGGCGATTTCTTTCGTGCTACCGTAATGAACTATCCCCTGGGCGGCGCATTCAACAGTCGCCTGAACCTTTACCTGCGCGAAGATAAAGGCTGGACCTACGGTGCCCGCTCTGCTTTGTACGGTGACGAATACGGCGGTGATTATACGTTCAGCGCAGGCATCAGGGCCGATGCTACAGACAGTGCTCTGGTAGACATTCTGCACATTATTGATGAATATAAGACCAGGGGCGTAACTGCACAGGAAGTTAGCTTTACACAAAACTCGATGAGCCAAAGCGAAGCCCGCAAATATGAAACAGGCTTTCAAAAAGCCGGTATCCTTGAGCAAATTATGAAGTATAAGCTACCTGCTGATTATACCGAACAACAAAATCAATTACTTAAGTCGATGGCCGTCTCCGACTTTAATGCGTTGAGTAGTAAATACCTACCCGCCAAAGAGCGACTGCTGGTTCTGCTGGTAGGTGATAAAGAACAGTTGATGAACAAAATAAAGCACAAAGGTTTTGAGGTGGTAGAACTGGACAAATCCGGCGCTCCCCTGTAGTACCGGTATCTTTGCTCAGCATAAACCCAGGCTGCTTAGAAACGACCAACAGACAAGGTAATAGCCTTAAAGGCATACCCTGCGACAGGTGGTTTTTCTAAGCAGCCTTTCATTTGGTTGTAATTCATGCCTTCAGCTTAGCTACCTCTCCCATCAAGACCGGGAAAATATGTGCTAAAGAGGAAATGCCACATGATAATATCTTCAATCTGATCATAGTGCCTTATTTTTACCGCCGGAATCAGAGCTCGTCTCATTAAGTCCGCCATACAACCACTCAATGCATACTATGATGAAGAGAATAACTTCCTTTACCTGCTGTCTGATCCTTTGCTGGCTCCTCCCTTTTCAAACCACCTTTGCCGGCTACCTGAAGCCAGGTTTTGACAAACAAGAGTATATCTCATTAATGTACCTCAGCGCGCAATTCGGTGGCGAAGCCTATGCTGCTAACTACCCTATACCCGCCGGCTATAAGCTGCAATACACATCGCCCGAAATGGGGCTTGAAAATGCCTGGGCATTGTGGCTGGACGAAAGCAGAAAGGTCATGGTGATCAGCATCCGGGGTACTACCGAAAATGCAACGAGCTGGTTGGAAAATTTTTATGCTGCTATGGTACCCGCTGAAGGTAGCATCAAGCTATCTGCTCAAGACACCTTTAATTATAAACTCGCAGCCCACCCTAAGGCCGCCGTACACGTTGGCT
>JBEBUO010000227.1:0-3657 GCA_040393285.1 Taibaiella helva
ATGCACATTGTATCCCCTATCCTGTAGTTGCCGATGTATCCTCTTCAATGATGCTTAAACGTACCAGAAGCGTGCACATTTATTCCCAGTGTAGCGTAAATTCCGATGGATCATGGATCAGACATAAAAAAAATGCTGTCCGGTTATTCGGGCAGCATTATTATTCAATGACTCGTTTGTTTGGCGTACCTACAGCTCCAACAGGGCTTTAACCGGATCTTTTCCAAACAACAATAAATCTGGATTTTCGAGCAATTCTTTTACCCGAACCAGGAAGCCTACCGACTCCCGGCCATCAATGATACGGTGATCGTAACTGAGTGCCAGGTACATCATAGGGCGAATTTCCACTTTACCGTTGATGGCCATAGGGCGTTCCTGGATCTTGTGCATACCCAAAATGGCCGACTGAGGTATATTGATGATCGGCGTGCTCATCAAAGAACCGAATACGCCGCCATTAGTGATGGTAAAAGTTCCTCCTGTCATTTCTTCGATAGAGAGCTTGTTGTCTCTTGCCTTACCGGCGAGTTCCAGCACCTTTCCTTCTATCTCAGCCATGCTCAGGCTCTCCGCATTGCGGATTACCGGCACCACGAGGCCTTTAGGCGCAGACACCGCTATGGATACATCGCAATATTCATGGTATATAATCTGATCACCATCTAAGTACGCATTAACTGCCGGCCATTCCTGAAGGGCAATGGTACAGGCTTTGGTAAAGAAGGACATAAAACCCAGGTTGACCCCATGTGCTTCTTTAAATTTATCTTTATACTGCTTCCGGATATCCATTATAGGGCCCATATCCACCTCGTTAAAGGTAGTGAGCATAGCCGTTGTGTTTTTGGCTTCCACCAGCCTGCGGGAAATTGTTTTGCGCAGGTTGCTCATTTTTTGCGGTTTATCTTCCCTGCTGAACATCGGCTGGCCGGGCAGGCGACCGGGATTTTCAAGCGCTGCCAGCACATCCTGTTTCAGGATACGGCCCAGGCTACCCGAGCCTTTAACCGTGTCGGGAGCTACTTTTTTATCTGCCATGATAGATTTAGCCACCGGTGTAGCCTTTACTTCGGCACCGGTTCCAGATGCGGCAGCAGGTGCCGAAGTGGTTTCCGGAGCAGCAGAGGCTTTATCGGCAGCAGGGGCGGCTGCCTTCTCGGCAGGAGCGGCTGGGGTTTCGGCGGCGGCAGGACGTTCGGCTGCATCGTCTATTTTACAAGCCAGGTCGCCGATATTCAGCGTGTCTCCTTCCTGTGCCACCACATGCAAAATACCTGCTTGCTCCGCATTTAACTCAAAAGTGGCCTTTTCTGATTCCAACTCGCAAATAACTTCGTCCCGCTCTACCCAGTCACCGTCTTTTTTAATCCATTGCACCAACGTTACTTCGTTGATGGATTCCCCTACCGGAGGCACTTTTATTTCTATCATGAAAAGAAAATAAGATTACTTATTAGATGTATTAATGGTCTGATAGCCTGCTTTCGCTACCGGGCTGCTAAATTAGGAAACTGCCATCACTTAACAAAGATTGGCATAAAAAAGGCGCTTATTAAGGCGATATATTGAAAAGGGGAAACAACAAGCCGTCCTGCTTTTCTCGCTCCCTACCCTGCTTGTCGGCAGGCCGTTACTGTCCTCACCCTTATATATCTCTTTGAAAAAAACTATTGTTATTGAAAAAAAGTTTTTATCTTTGCCATCCATAAGTCGAAAGTCAAAAGGTTTCTTTTGGCTTTTTGTTTTGGTTTTTATTACCTACGGGCATGGTGCAATGGTAGCATACGGGTCTCCAAAACCTTTGATCTGGGTTCGAATCCTAGTGCCCGTGCAACTTTCAGGCAAAAACTGAAAATACCTTTTGGTTTTTGCCTTCATTTTTCATTTTAATTATTATGAGCAAATTCGGAACCTACATTCAGGAGTCTTATGATGAGCTGGTACATAAAGTAACCTGGCCCTCCTGGAGCGAATTACAGCAAACCACCGTTATTGTACTCATAGCCCTGGCCATCATTACCCTGCTGATATTCGGCATGGATGCCGCATCAGAGGCCGTGATGAAGCTGGTTTACGGCGTGGCTGGCAATTAATCAACCAGGGTACAATACTTATTACCCGATTTAAAGCAACAAATTCCTCATGAGTGAAACCAATAGCCAACAACCGGTTACAGAGCAGGATACCAAATGGTACGTGCTCCGTATCGTTAGCGGCAAGGAAAGAAAAGTAAAGGAACACCTGGATAAGGAAGTGAAGATAATGGGCTGGGGTCATGCCATCCTGCAAATTCTTTGCCCGGTAGAGAAAGTATTTAAGGTTCAGAATGGCAAAAAAGTACTGCGCGAAAAAACCTTGTATCCCGGTTACATCATGCTTGAAGCAAAAGACGGCATGCTGAATGACACCATGATACAGGGTATTACCGGCGTTACCAATGTGATCCATTTTCTGGGGAAAGAGCATCCCATTGCCCTCCGGAAATCAGAAGTACACAAGATGTTCGGTACACTCGACGAAGTATCAGAACAAGGCATTGGTTATGCCGAGCCTTATATCATTGGTGAAACGGTGAAGATTATCGATGGTCCGTTCAATGATTTTAACGGCACCATTGAAGAGGTGAATGAAGAAAAGAAGAAACTAAAAGTAGTGGTGAAAATCTTCGGTCGTGCTACACCGGTAGAACTCAACTACTCACAAGTGGAAAAAATAGCCTAAGCGAGGCACAATAATCTCATTTTACACAAGCAACAGGGCTGCTACTACGGTAACAGCCCTGTTTTTTTATGGACTTCAGGTTCATTTTCCTACATCACCGCAGGGCCATATGGTTTTCTTGAATCATTTTGCGCATATTGATCAGGGCATACCGCATACGACCAAGCGCCGTGTTGATGCTGACACCGGTAAGATCGGCAATTTCTTTAAAACTCATTTCGCCATACATCCGCATCACCACCACTTCCTTTTGCTCCTCAGGTAAGCGATCAATTACTTGCTGCACTCCTTTTTCTGTCTGCCGGCGTATCATAGCCGCCTCTGCATGGTCTTCCTGCATGGGTAATAAAGACATGAGGTCGGTACCATCAGGAAGGGTGACTTTAACATGCTGCTTTACTCTGCGAAAGTGGTCAATGCAAAGATTATGAGCAATCCGGAGGGCCCAGGGCAAAAATTTCCCTTGCTCCGAATACCGGTCGTTCCGGATAGTGGTAACGATCTTCATAAACGTATCCTGAAACAAATCTTCGGCTATGTATTTGTCTTTAACTAACAAATAAATAGAGGTGTACACCTGGCTTTGATAACGGTAAATTAATTCGGCGATCGCCTGTTCGCTACCCTGCCGGAATTGTATAATCAGGCTTTGGTCTGAAAGATGTTTCAGGTTGTTTGTCATAAATAAAGCTACAGTTAATAAATAATACTATTCAATGAAAAAACAGGTATATCCGGCTTCCGTTAAATAAGTTATAATAATGTAGTTTTATTTCAATAGACAAAAATTTTACTGCGGTGGACAAAAATAGGGGTTTCTTAAAATAAAAGCCAAAAACCACCCGATATTTTTTTAGACTAATTTAGATATGATAATAGACGAAACCCCGGCTTATTGCGTTGGGTCGTTCAGGAAAATTTTATTCTATTTAT
>JBEBUO010000228.1:0-3646 GCA_040393285.1 Taibaiella helva
TCTATTATCTGAAAAACTTTACAACTAATTAATACTCAGCGTTAATAAATTGTTACAACCTATTGGTTCACAGGGTAGTTTTTTCAATTAACTTGTATTATTGCACCAAATGAGCATACGTACATCAACATGGACTGCTTTTTCCCTTGCAGCTGCGGCAATATTGCTGGCTGCTTGTGGCTCGGATACGAGGCAGGACAAGACGGAGGAGACGACGACAACAGGAGCCATTACGATCTCGGTTGATGAAAGTTTACGCCCTGTTATTGAGCAGCAGGTGAAAGTATTTGATTCTTCCTTTCCGGGTGCAGAGCTTACAATTAATTACAAGCCTGAGACACAGTGTTTTAAAGATTTACAAACGGATCGTGCACGCCTTATCGTGACCACCCGCGACCTGACTGCGGAAGAGCAGGCCTATTTTGCGCAACAGGGTATTACCATACGTGCTTTGGACGTAGCGCGTAGCGGGATAGCGCTGGTTACCCACCCCAAAGCGGCAGACAGTATACTGACTATTGGTCAGTTAAAAGAAATATTAAAGGGTACATTCGCCCGCCGGTACACCCTGGTATTTGACAATAAACAATCGGGTACCGTACGCTATATGCTGGACAGTCTGATACCCGGCCATGAATTGAGCAAACAGAGTTTTGATGCGCAGAACAACGATTCTGTCATTGCTTACGTATCCAGGAATGAACAAGCCTTAGGTTTTGTAGGTGTACCCCATATATATGACCCTCAGGACGAGAGTGGCATTGGTTCCTTTAAGAAAAACATCCGTGTAATACAACTTAAGAATGATAGTACCGGTGATTTCTATCAGCCTTATCAGGCTTATTTGGCCAATCAGGAGTATCCTTTAACCCAAACTATCTATTTTATTCTGAAGCAACAAGGTCAAGGTCTTGGCACGGGTTTTGCTAATTTTTTAAGTCAGGAACGCGGTCAGTTGATCTTTTTTAAGTTCCGTTTAGCACCCACCAGAGTACCGCTTGTATTACGCGAAGCTGAGATCAAGTAAACTTCAACCTCTTTTTATCATCTAAAGTAGCATACCATTATTGTAGGATACATCTACACCAACAAAAAAGGAAGGAAAAAATGAAACAATTCGTAGTAGTTGCAATGGCTTCGGCCTTTGCTTTACAAGTAAATGCACAATCGGTACAGGAAGGCGAAAAAATGATCGACTATGGCCGCTATGAAAGTGCTAAGAAGGCCTTAGAACCCCTGGCTGCTAATAATGCTGAAGCCAATTATTATTTAGGTATTGCAGAACTGGGTTTGGAAAATATCCCTGCTGCGCGTACTGTATTTGCAAAATATCCCGACGATTTCTATAATCAGGCAGGCATGGCACGGGTGCTCTTTGCAGAGGGTCAAAAAGACCAGGCGGGCAAAATGCTTAACGCTATTGTAGATAAGGCAAAAAGAAAAGATTGGGAACGTTATAAAGTGGCGGCCGATGCCATTACCCAAACTAAGGGAGGCAACATTACCGATGCCGTTACCTGGTATGAAAAAGCACTTAGTATAAAGGAAAATGACGCGCGCCTATTAATCGCGTTAGGAGAAGCCTATGAAAAAGTGCAAGGCGGCGGTGGACAAGCCATGGACAAGTACGAAAAAGCAGTTGCTGCCGGCACACATAACTCCTTGGCATATGCTAAAATCGGCTCCTTATGGTATGCTGCACATAAATACGACCTGGCGCTGAAAAGCTATGAGCAAGCTAAGGATGCAGACCCTTCAAACCCCTTACCGTACAGGGATCTGGCTTACGCCTATTATCGCGCAGGTAATTATGAAAATGCCCTGAAGAACATTGACGAATACATCAATCGTTCGGATAAATCTATTGACGACCAGATTACCCGTGCCGATTTGTTGTTCTATGCTAAAAAATACCCTGAGGCTAAAGCTGCTATGCAAACCCTTATTGGACAAGGCGTAGAAAAGCCTTATATGTATCGTATTATTGCATATAGTGCTTACGAGACCCAAGACTATGCGACTGCCTTACAAAACATGCACATTTTTTATGGTAAACAGGAGCAGGAGAAAATCATTAATGACGACTACGTCTACAGCGGAAAAATTATGAGTGCTATGGCGATGGTAGACAGTAACCAGTCTGCACAATACAATGATAGCGCCGACTATTATTTCAACCTCGCTGTAGCCAATGATACCACCAGCGACAAATCAGATTTGTACCGTCAGATTGCGGAAGGATTTAAAGACAACAAGGAATATAAGAAAGCTGGAAACTGGTATGGTAAAATTATCACCGAAAATGCCGATGCTGCAGCCCTGGATTATTTCTATTGGGGATTCTGGACTTTTTATGGTCAGGATTACCCCGAAGCCGCCCGGGCGTTTAAAGCCATGAGGGCTAAGTATCCGCTGGAAGGTTCCGGGATTTTATGGGATGCTAAGGTAGCTGCCGCTATTGACAACGAAGCTAAAACCGGTGCTGCGGTACCTATTTACAAAGAGTGGTTTGCTTTCGAGCATGAAGGATATGAGAAAAAAGATGCGGATATGATGGCTGCCTGGCAGTATATTGCCTGGTATTATTATAATACCGACAACCAGTCCGAAGCCATGGTTTACGTGAATAAAATACTGGAGAAAGAACCCGCCAACGAGTTTGCTAACCAGGTAAAGGATTATTATGCCAAGCTAAAAGCGAGCAAGTAAAACCTGTTATCCTGCATGAACTGATAAAAGCCGCCTTTTTCAAAAAAGGTGGCTTTTTTATGATGTGGGGTGCCGCGTCGTTGGTTATTTGTACCTGTCCAAAGCCTGTTTAAGGCCCTATCGAAAGCCTCCGGATGATCCAGGCATATATAATGCCCTGATTGGGGAGTGACGATGCATTGCGTATCAAACCTTTAACACGATGGAGAAACTTAATATAATACTGCTTGGCCAGCAAAGTGCCAAAGGAATGGCCCAACAGCACAATCTGATCCTGACCCAATGCCTGTCTCAGACTCCCGAGATCGGCTACCAGTTTGTCAATGGTAAGCCCCCGGGTAAGCAAGTCCGCCACCGGCGACAAAATATTACCGCGCTGATCATAAAAAATAAAGGTTTGTTCCGCCGCTCGTGTACGCACAGCATCCGCCAGATATATGTGGGTTATTGCCCGGATCCCCATGTAAGGTAACAACATACCCCCTGCCCCAACTGAGTGATACAAACGGGTTTCCCCGTCTGCCGTTGGCAAATACCACTCATTGGTCTGTAGCTCATCATAAATATCCACCTGCGCTTGGGAATAAACATTCCCTTTACACAACAAAATGACAATCAATACAATAACATCTTATTTTGGATCATGGTATATAAAATGCTAGTAGCCCGCTACTCAACAGGCCGCGGTTCTATATCATATTTACAGTGAAAACTAAATATTCATATTGCATTTTCTTTCCTATTAGGAATACTTTAGCAAAACCAAGGGCTACAGGACGGGGTTGGTTAAAAAGTAAAATACTTTCCTGTTATACCTGATAACCCGCAATCTACGGATTCGTCCCAAAAGGCCAATTCCCTTTCAAATAGCTTATTTTTGCGCCAAACGTTTTCTTATCTATGCAAGCATTCGCATTGGTTACCGGAGGTTCCCGAG
>JBEBUO010000229.1:0-3645 GCA_040393285.1 Taibaiella helva
TATACCACCACAGCCAGGGTGTACGGACAAATTGCCATCCAACTAATCCCTGTTTCATGAACATCCGCTATCTGGTTTACCCCGTTCTTATCCTCGTTTGCACCGGCCTTTTTGCCTGCCGCAATACAGAAAAAAATAAAAAGAGATCCATAGATGCCGAAACATTGGCCCTGACAACCGACACGGTGATCAAAGGTGGATTTAATGCAGCCTCAGGTATACCCATAGACTCAAATCGGATAGAGGCCTTTCTCCAGCAGAAGCCGGAATTTGCTCCCTTTGCCAGTGATTTCCGGAATTTTTACCAACAAGTAGACCATCAGTACGTATGGTATGATCAAAACGGGCTGATCGAATTTGTAGGCGTGTTGCAATCCAGGATACAGAATACGGCCGGTGATGGGCTAAGTCTGAAAATCCCTTACCAACCATTGCTGGACAGCTTGTTGCAGCTCAACATGCAGGAAGGAAAAGTGCGCGCCCCTTCTGTTGAGCTGGAACTGTTGCTTACAGCGCAGTATTTCTATTACGCGCAGCACCTCTTGCAAGGTGCCAAAATCAGCCAGGCTGAAAGTCTTCAGTGGTATTTGCCCCGGAAAAAGCTGTCCTACCCGGATTTGCTCAGTGCATTGCTGTCGGAGAAGAATATTGCAGCAGTAGAAGCCGCAGCCGTGATTCAGCAATATAGCGCCCTGAAGGAAGGCCTGGTCGCATATCGGAAAATAGAGGAGCAGGGTGCAGATGTGGAGGTGCCCGATTATAAAAAAAGTCTTCGCCCGGGAGATTCTGCTGCTTCAGTGGCGATGATCAAACAAAGATTGGTCCAGTTGGGTGATGCTGTTGCCTACGATTCCAGTAGCGTGTATACTCAGGACTGGATTGATGCGGTCAACCGGTTTAAACAACGGCATGGCTTACATCCCGATTCCGTGCTTTCAAAAGATATGGTACAGCAATTGCAGGTGCCTGTGGCTGACCGTATTCGCCAGATTATGGTCAATCTGGAACGACAACGTTGGATACCGGTAGATGCCAATACCGATGAGCTGATATTGGTGAATATTCCCGAATACAGGTTGCACTATTTTCAGGGTGGTAAGCACGTATGGCATTGCAATGTGGTGGTGGGCGCGGTTATGAATAAAACCGTGGTATTTAGCGGCGACATGCAGTACGTGGTGTTCAGTCCTTACTGGAATGTGCCGCAAAGTATTATCAACAAAGAAATAAAACCCGGCATGGCGCGTAACAAAAACTACCTGGCGCGACATAATATGGAGTGGAATGGGGGCCGGGTACGTCAGAAGCCCGGGCCTAAGAATTCATTGGGCCTCGTAAAGTTTTTGTTTCCTAACAGCAACAATATCTATTTGCATGATACGCCGTCCAAATCTTTATTCAACCGGCAGGACAGAGCCTTCAGTCACGGCTGTATCCGGGTAAGTGAACCCAGGGAGCTGGCCATTCGCGTATTGGCGCAGGACAGTACCTGGACACCGGAAAAAATAGATGCTGCCATGCATGCCGGCAAGGAAAAATATGTAACACTTAAAAAGAAAATCCCTGTGTTTATTGGCTACTTCACCGCATTTATTGGCGTAGACGGCTTGCTGAATTTCCGAAAGGATATTTATAATAAGGACAAAGCCTTACTGGATTTGCTTATGGAACAGTAATAATAATCATAGGTTCCGCTCTACTTTCAGGGTTCCTATTCGTAATTTTTCAATAGATAATACGGTAAAATCAAATTCCATAAAACTGATACGTTCATTTATGGTGGGGAATTTTCCGCCTATCTCCAATACCAGCCCGGCAAGTGAATCGCTTTCGCCCCTTACGTCTTCAAAGGTTTCAAAAGGTACTCCCATGACACGACACATATCATTAATCAGCATTTTGCCTTCAAAAATGTAGTTCTGTTCATCTATTTTTTTGAAGTTTAATTCGTCCTCGTCAAACTCATCACGGATGTCGCCAATGATTTCTTCCATGATGTCTTCCAGCGTGACAATTCCGGAGGTACCGCCAAATTCATCAACGACTACCGCAAAATGGACACGTTTTTGCTGAAACTCGTGTAAGAGGTCCTCGATTGGCTTTTGCTGGTGAATGAAATAGGCCGGACGGATCAGGGAATGCCATTCGAACTCGTCCATTTCCGTATAGGGCAGAAAATCTTTGGTATGGATCATACCTATAATCTCATCAATATTGCTTTTATATACCGGCATGCGGGAATAACCTCCGTGCAGCATTTTTTCCCGCACCTTAGCAAAGGTCCAGCTTTCCCGTATCGCACTTATATCCAGGCGAGGATGCATGATCTGTTTTACCTTGATACTGCCGAACTTCATGATGCTTTTAAAGATATCTACCTCTTCCTTGGTAGCAGCATGACCCATGCTCAATTCCACACTTTCTTCAAATTCGCTGCTGTCCATATCCAGTATCTGGCGGCGGGTTTTTTTCTGCTGCTGGTATTCGGTGGAGTCGGTAAGCATAGAAGCGGCAGGCCGGAATATGCTGAACATCACTTTCACAATTGGGGCAGAAAATAAGGTCAGCCTTACATTATTCTGACGTGCATATACTTTCGGTAAAATTTCTCCAAACAGCAGTAAAGGAAACGTAATACCCAGCAGGATGACGATATAGGAAAGGAGTGGATACTCCAGGGGGCCCAGAAAAAGCTGCGTCATATAGTTTGCTGCTATAATCACGGCAATGCTTAGCGTATATTTACTGGCCCTCAGGGTAGAGAGCAGAAGTTCCGGATCTTCAATGAGCTGAATTGCCTGGCGGGAGCCCGGCTGATCCTTGGTCTTCAGGTAATTAATGTCTTTAACATTCAAAGTAAAAAATGCCACCTCAGCACCGGCAGCAATGGCTACCAGAAACAACAAAACCAGGATCAATACCACAAATGCAGTAATATGAGTAGCTGGTAAAATAAGCGGAGTATCTAATAATATAGCAGCAAGCATACCTGACTTCATCTGGCAAATATCCATATAATTTCCTTCTAAACTAATCATCCTGAGAATGGATGTTAAAAATGCAAGTCACCCTCGTCCGGCTGGTTGTCAGAGAGTTTAATAACAGTTTCTACAGCGGCGGGTTTATCTTCGGTACTATCTTGATTTTCTTCGGTATAGTGTTCGTTTTCTTTACGTTTCTCCAGCATCACCAGGTTTTCACCCACTACCTCGGTCTGAAACCGTTTGTTTTTATCCTTATCCTCCCAGCTGCGGGTTCTTAACCGGCCCTCTATATATACTAAACTTCCCTTATGCAGGTATTTATGTGCCAGCTCGGCAAGGCCACGCCATAGGACAATGGTATGCCACTCTGTTTCAGATACTACATGTCCACTTCTTTCTTTTCGCATTTCAGTAGTGGCTAGCGGAAACTTTGCAACAGGAATATCACCTTCGATGTATTGAATGTCAGGATCGCGACCCAAATTACCTACTAATGTTACTTTGTTGACACCTCTCATATTGGTTTACATTTTAAAAATAGCTCGTTAACGAAAATGAAAATTCATCTAAAAATACTTTTTTCTAAGCAAAAACGAAATTATTGTCTTTGGAAAAGCATAATTTTTTATTAAAGTTTTCGAAATCCATTTTCCGTTTTCCA
>JBEBUO010000230.1:0-3640 GCA_040393285.1 Taibaiella helva
GAATAGGCATGCGAAGCACCATCGTTGTTTGATATATAAAGACTGTTTCCGGTATTGCCCACCACATCATCGATAAACCATTCATTTACCTGTGTGCCATTTAATATTGTCCAATTGCCTCCTGTACTGGTGAAATCCTCGGTATAGGGAAGCGTAGCTGGGGTTTGCGTAGCCGGCGCGGTCGTAAAAGTTCCTACAGCACTCCAGTCGCTTTGGTCAGATGTGCTACAAACGGATCGTACCCATACGGAATAAAGCGTATTTGCTGTTAAACCACTCAATTCAGCAAAAGTATCGGTGGCAGTGCCCTCAGCCGGTGTAGCGGCAGTAGGTGCCGTACCCGTAGTGTTGTAATAATATTCGTATCCGTCGGTGGGTGGCACACCGGGTGCATCCCAGTTGATGGTGGCCGTGATATCGCCTACCACACTGGCCGTAACATTACTGGGCCAGAAGCAGGTGACTTCCTGTACTAAAACATTGTCAATGGCCCACCAGTAATCCCAATCGCCATTGGCCCAGCGAAATCTTACCTTGGCAGAAGATGAACCACCACACGCAGAAGTGATGTCAATTGTTTTACTATTTGCACTGGGATATCCATCGCTAGCGCCTGTGATAGTCAGTACATTCGTCCAAACTGACCCGTCCCAGACTTCTACGTTTCCTTCCGAGTCTCCCAAGACAAAGTCCCTGAATGAGTTGTCGAAACTGAGGAGAATGGCGCCCGTAGCCGCGCTTACATCGAATGCTGGAGTTTCTATGGTCGCCTCTTCCAAATTACTATTAGGGCTGCCACCAAATTCGTCGGAATCGAAAATGATAAAATCAGAATCAAAGCCACCACCTATCGTGCGGCCCCCTGGATTGTCAAACACCCAATTAAGTGTGCTTCCCGAAACATCGGTCGTATCCCAACCTGTAGGTAAGGTCTGGCCACTAAAATCTTCATCAATAAGTGCTTGTGCATGCGCCTTTTCTGTAATGGCAGTTAGGCTAAGCATGGCCAGTGCTGTATTCAGGAATACGGTCTTTCGCTTCGTTAACAAACGATGCAGGAATGCATTTTTGTAGTTCTTCCTCATAACTTTTGTAATTTTTGTAGGTTCAAGGGTAATTTGTTAATGTGTTTAAGTTTAAAAAACGACTCCCTTTATCAAATGAATAAAAGACCTGTCGAAAACGTGATATTACCACAAGTTTTATAAAAAAATTGGCAAAACAAAACATTAATTAACTTTTTTTGACCAAAATGTTCTATTTCACTGATTTTTCTTCATTTATGATTTTTTGAGTTGGCGCCTAAAAGAATCTGCCTCTGGAGCAAATCACAGTAGATTTTGCACTAAAGCTTTCCCTGCCAATTATGCTTTGCGTCCAGCGCGGAAAGCTTATCTTCGCAAGATTGTTTTCGAATTAAAAATGGTAAACACAAAATGATGAGAAAGATCACCACCCCCATAGCCTTTTTCGGAGCTATGAGCCTGGTCAGCCCGGCAATAGTTTACGCTCAGGACAAACAGAACCCCCTGATTGAAACAGTCAGCACGCCATATGCGGTGCCTGCATTCGACAAAATTAAAAATGAACATTTTATTCCTGCTTTTGAAGAAGGGATGCGGCAACAAAACCAGGTCATAGCCCAAATACTAAGCAATACGGCCCCTGCTGATTTTAAGAACACGATTGCGGCGCTGGAATCCAGTGATGCCTTACTTAATGAAGTAAGTGCTGTGTTTTTTAACCTGAATGGCGCTAATACCAACCCGGAAATACAGAAAATTGCCGAACAGTTAAGCCCAAAACTGTCACAACATAATGATGATATCTACCTCAATGCCGCTCTTTTTGATCGGGTAAAAAAAGTATATGACCAGCGTAACGCTCTGGGACTGAATCCGGAAAAGGACAGGATACTGGAGAAGACGTATAAGGCTTTTGTACGCAGTGGCGCGCAGCTTACTGATGCCCAGCAAAAGAAGATGCGGGCCATTAACAGTAAACTCTCTTTGGCTTCACTAAAGTTTGGACGCAACATTTTAGACGAAACCAATAAGTACGAATTGCTGATTACTGAGGAGAAAAACCTGGCAGGACTGCCGGAATCGGTGCGGGCTGCGGCTGCCGAATCTGCTGCCAAAGCCGGGAAAAAAGGTTGGCGGTTTACCCTACATAATCCCAGCGTAATGCCCTTTTTGCAGTACGCCGATAACCGCGAGCTGCGCAAGCAAATCTATGCCGCCTACACCGAACGTGGTAACCACAACGATGAACTGGATAACAAAGCTTTGGTGGCCGAACTGGCCCATTTACGGGCCCAGAAAGCCCAACTTTTAGGTTATGCCAGCCATGCCGATTTTGTGCTGGAAGAAAGCATGTCTAAAAATCCGGCTACAGTAAATAAGCTCCTGGAAAACCTGTGGAAATACGCACTTCCCAAAGCCAAAGAAGAGCGCACTTTAATGCAGGAAGTAATGAACCGTGATTATGATGACCAGCAATTAGCAGCCTGGGACTGGTCCTACTATGCCAATAAGGTAAAAGAGGAAAAATATAGCTATGTAGCCGAAGAATTACGCCCGTATTTTGAATTGAATAAAGTGCGTGATGGTATATTTGTATTGGTAAAAAAACTCTATGGAATTGAGTTTAGCCGGTTAAACAACGTTCCCGTGTACCATGAAGATGCCGCCGCGTACGAAGTAAAAGATAAAAACGGTAAGCTTGTAGGCGTGATGTATATGGACTTCTTTCCCCGGAGTAGTAAGCGGGGAGGCGCCTGGATGACTTCCTTCCGTAAACAATACTATGAGGCCGGTAAGCGCGTGCCTCCCGTAGTCTCTATCGTGTGCAATTTCTCTGCGCCCGTTGGCGATGAGCCTGCATTGTTGACTCCCGACGAAGTGGAAACTTTTTTCCATGAATTCGGACATGCCTTACATGGCCTGCTTTCAGACGTAGAATACCAAATGTTGGCAGGTACCAGTGTACCGCGTGACTTTGTAGAGTTGCCTTCACAGATCATGGAACATTGGGCATTTGAACCCGAAATGCTGCAACTATACGCCCATCATTACCAAACCGGTGAGGTAATACCTCAGGAGCTGGTGAAAAAGATGGAAGATGCGGCTAAATTCAATCAGGGCTTTGCCACCGTAGAATACCTGGCCGCCTCTATGCTGGATATGGCTTACCATACTACAGGAGCAGATCAAAAAATTGAAGATGTGACTGCTTTTGAAAAGGAGAAAATGGACAAAATCGGCTTGATCGATGAAATAGCACCCCGTTATCGCAGTACATATTTCAATCATGTTTTTTCCGGAGGCTATTCTTCGGGCTATTACAGCTACATTTGGTCAGAAGTATTGGATAGCGATGCGTTTGCTTACTTTAAGGAAAGTGGTGATATTTTCAACAGCGAAATTGCATCGGCTTTCCAAAAAGAAATTCTTTCCAAAGGTGGTACCGTGGATCCCGATCAACTGTACCTCAATTTCAGGGGAAGGCAGCCTGATATGAAGTACTTGCTTCAAAACAGGGGCCTGCTGGCTGAACCAAAGGAAGCTGAAAAGCAGCCAAGTAATATACAATTGCCAAAAGATTAGTTTGCCTGATGGTGGGCTATAAAAGTGATCGA
>JBEBUO010000231.1:0-3627 GCA_040393285.1 Taibaiella helva
GGCGATTAGTTCTTCACCGGAAGCAGGGAATAATTTTTAGCATATTCCATCATCTGTTCAAAGAAAGAAGTGGGGTATTCCAGTTTTACATCGGTTATCTTATCGCCATCCATTACCGGTACGAGGCGAGGCTGGATAAAACCTTTGTAGGCTTTCAGGTTCAATTTGGCGTAGCGTTCCAGGATTTCTTTATGTAACTCCTGGTTTACTTTTACACCATAAGTCTCCACCAGGCTTTTACCGGCGGCAAAATCACCTTCGGATTTAATCCGTTGTATCTCGCGGAGCAGGTCGCCGAAGAGTACGCGCAACTTGTCATAATCATTGATCTGCACATAGGTTTTTCCATCTTTTTTGATGAACGCTACTACGTTGTCGGCCTTGCCTTTCTCATATACCCAGTAGGCATTGAGGGCACGGTTACGCATGTGCGCTTCTTCGATATTGTCACCTAACTTCAGCCGGGTAATTTGCGTCATTAGTCCATTCATCATATAACTGTCGTACTCGGCTTTACCTACTTCTAATGAAGGCATAACACCTATTTCAACCAGTTTGGGATCAAGGATATAATACAGTGCTACCAGGTCGGCGCGGGCTTCTTCCAGGCAGGAAGCATAGCTCTTAAGGGTTTGATCGGGCGTACCGATGCCCGGGTTGATCTGTCCGGAAGCATGGCCGATACACTCGTGCATGTCCGTATGCAAGGCGCTGCCCAGATTGCCGTGTTCTTTCATGCGTTTGAGCACAGCAGGATCGGCTACAAACTCATCTAAGAAGCCGCTGCTGGCGCTGCTGGCTTCGTAGGCATGTACGATATTGCCCAGGGAAACAGACTTGGAACCGTGTTCTTTACGCAACCAGTCGCTGTTGGGCAGGTTAATGCCGATAGGCGTACTGGGTGCCGCATCGCCGGCTTCTACGATTACATTAATCACTTTGGCATCAATGCCTTTTACCTCTTTCTTCTTATGTTCCGGCAGCAGGGGTGAATTATCTTCGAACCATTGAGCTTGTTTGGCAATGGCTTCAATACGTTTGGATGATTCAAAATCCTTGATAGAAACAATAGATTCATAGCTTCCTTTTTTGCCTATGGCATCATTATACACTTCAATGAAACCATTGGTAAAGTCGATTACAGAACCGGTATTCTGGGTCCAGGCAATGCTGTATTCATCCCATTTTTTCAGATCTCCGGTTTTGTAGTATTCGATCAGCAGTTGAAAAGCCTTTTTTTGTTGTTCATTTTCTGCCAAGGGTACTGCTTTTTCCAGCCAGTAGACAATCTTGTCAATAGCACCACCATACATACCGCCACTTTTCCAGGTTTTTTCTACTACCTGGCCGTTTTCTTTCGTGGTTTTGCTGTTCAGACCCCATTCCGGTTCGTGGTCACTTTTAGGAAACTTGTCGTAGAAGGCATCCACCTCGGCATGGGTAACACCTTCGTAAAAGTTATTGGCCGAATGCACTACATTGTCGATTCCCGCACTTAGGTTCACCATTTTAGGCATATAACCCGCATCAAAGATGACCTTTTTCATGCTGCTCATAAAGCTGGCTACCGATTCGCCGCTCGCTAACGGAAGTAAAGTCGTATCGCTGTTTTGAATCAGGTTAGTGAAGTAGTCGAAGGAAAACTCCGGTTTGAATTTATCGTTGCTGTAATGATGGTGGAGCCCGTTGCTGAACCAGATTTGTCCGGCATAGGTCTTAAAGCGCTCCCAGTCTTCACCGGATTTTTCTCCTTTGTAGCTGCTCCATATGGCTTCAATAGTTTTACGTACCGCCAGGTTATGTTTGCCCCTTTGGTCGTAGATGATGTCCCGGCCTGCCAGCGAAGCTTCGTACAGGTAGTAGGCCAGTTCTTTTTGTTGCGCGCTTAGTTGTGCCCATCCTGGTACCTCATAGCGCAGTACTTGTAAATCGGCAAAGCCTTCGGCATTTACCTGAAAATTAGGGTCAAACCCCGATGCTGTTGTGGTAGCATTATTGTTTTTCCCATCCTGTTGGGTATCGCCACAGGCGGCAAAAAACAAGGAAGAAGATAGCAGCATAATGCCCAATTTGGTCTTATTCATAAGCAAAAAAATAATGTTTTTGAAAATGCAGGTCGTAAAAGTAGGGAAAAATGAGGAGACGGGTTTCACCCGGTAGGGGGGAACAACAAATAGTTGGCCTTACCAGGCATAAGGTTTTTCTCCTTAGCACAGTTATTCTTGGGCCCGTGAGCTGTAGTGTTTTAGCAAGGGCCTTTCAAGGCATGGACATTGTATTCTATAAGTTAAACAATTTCAGCTACGAGCTATCCGTTCTAAAAAGGTTATTTTTGCCTTAATCAAGACATTTATGGTGAAAGAAAGAATCCATACGGTAGAACTCGTGAAACGCTATCGCGGGCGAACGGTAGTCAATAAAAGTTCTATTGAAGTAGCGCAGGGTGAGATCGTAGGGCTACTGGGCCCTAATGGCGCCGGCAAAACCACCTCTTTTTATATGGTCGTCGGATTGGTAAAGCCCGATGAAGGTCAGGTATTTCTTAACGACCAGAATATCACCAAGTTACCCATGTACAAAAGAGCAAAAATGGGTATCGGCTACCTGCCTCAGGAGGCCTCTGTATTCCGCAAGCTTTCGGTAGAGGATAACATTAAGGCAGTGCTGGAGATGACGCAGCTCTCGGAGGCGGAACAAAAGCAGAAACTGGAAAGCCTACTGGAGGAGTTTAGGCTGAATCATGTACGCAAAAGCCCTGGCGATGTGTTGAGTGGTGGGGAGCGGCGCCGTACGGAGATAGCCCGTGCCCTTGCCGTTAACCCCAAGTTTATCCTGCTCGACGAGCCGTTTGCCGGCATCGACCCCATTGCCGTAGAAGACATTCAGGCCATAGTAGCCCGCCTTAAGTATAAAAATATTGGTATTCTGATTACCGACCATAACGTGACTGAGACCCTTTCCATTACAGATCGGGCCTACCTTATGTTCGAAGGCAAATTATTAAAAGCCGGAACAGCCGAAGAGCTGGCCGTAGATGAGGAAGTAAAGCGCCTGTACCTGGGCCGTAATTTTGAACTGAAGCGGAAAGACTGGCTGCACGAAGAAGCCCGGTCGGGGAATGAAAAATAGAAACAAGCAATCCGGTATCCCTATTCCGGATTATTCAACATAAAACCACTTGCTGAACAGATTTTTGTTTTATAGCCTCTTATTGATGCCACTGATGTGCGTAGGGCAACTTGCTGCCCAGGAATTGCTGGTTTCCGTACCGTTCAAAGCTGCACGCCTGATGACCACGGACGAGCTCGGGAACATCTATGTGGTGAACGAGGAGAATGCCCTGGTGCGGATCAATGAAAACGGAGATAGTACGGGTAATTTCAGAAGCGTTCAAAACGGGGACCTGCTTTGGGTAGACGCCACTAATCCCCTGCGCATATTATTGAGCTATCCCCAATACGCAAAAGTTATTTTGCTGGATAACATGCTGAGTCCCAAGCATGAATTAGACCTTAAAAAAATGCAGTTATTCAATATACCGGCACTGGGCCTATCGGCTGATGGGCGGCTATGGGTGTACGATTATAACCAGGCCCGCCTGCGCAAGATCAATGACCGCATGGAGCA
>JBEBUO010000232.1:0-3625 GCA_040393285.1 Taibaiella helva
GCCACAGGATCTTCATTGTATATTTTCCGGGTCGTGTAGTCGCCTTTAGTGAGGCGTACACATTTTCCGTCAATAATGTCTATTGCTGGTATAATATTCATAAGTTCAGAAAGTTTTGCAGTAAGTGCATTCCCTCATCCCCGGATTTTTCAGGATGGAATTGGGTCCCATAAAAGTTTTGTTTGTGTAAGGCAGCACTGAAAGGCAACAGATAGTCTGCCATAGCTATAGTGTCGGCTCCAATAGTAGCATAGTAACTGTGTACAAAATAGAAGTTGCTTTCGGGCGTCAGATTGCAGAATAGTTCCTCCTTTATCATGCTGCAATTGTTCCAGCCCATATGTGGTACAATACCTTTTGGTGGGAATTTTTTCACGACAGCATCAAATATGCCGAGTCCGGTCGTATCGCCTTCTTCTGTGTGGCGGCATAACAGTTGCATCCCCAGGCAAATGCCGAGTACAGGCTGCTTCAGGCTACAAATTATTTTATCCAGGCCTCTTTCTTCCAGGTAGTGCATGGCGCTTGCAGCTTCGCCCACACCCGGGAAAATCACTTTGTCGGCCTCCCGTAACAAGGCTTCTTCATCTGTTATGACGGTGTTATAGCCAAGTCTTTCTACCGCATTGCGTACGGAGGTGGTGTTGCCGGCATTATATTGTACGATAGCAATCATAAGTTTCCTTTTGTACTTGGTATAGTATTCGTGTTCGTTTTGCTTACTGCCATTTGAAGGGCCCGTGCAAAGGCTTTGAAAATGGATTCAATTTTATGGTGCTCATTAGTGCCGTCAGCTTGTATGTTCAGGTTACACCCTGCATGATCGCTAAAGGATTTAAAGAAGTGAACAAACATTTCGGTAGGCATATCCCCAATCTTTTCCCTGTTAAAAGTGGCGTCCCATACCAGCCAGGACCTGCCCCCGAAATCCAGCGCTACCTGTGCCAGGCAGTCGTCCATGGGTAGCAAAAAGCCGTACCGTGTTATCCCTTTTTTGCTGCCTATAGCCTGGTGACATGCAGCTCCCAGTGCTATGGCTGTATCTTCAATACTGTGGTGCTCATCTACCTGTAAGTCGCCGGCAACACGGATATCCAGGTCCAGTTGCCCGTGTCTGGCTATTTGTTCCAGCATGTGGTCGAAAAAAGGCAGACCGGTATCAATGTTGGTGCGTCCGGCTCCATCCAGGTTTATGGTGACAGAAACGTTGGTCTCCAGTGTTTTTCTTTGAATCGTTGCACACCGTGGTTTTTCTTTTAAGAACTGGTATATCTTCTGCCAGTTTTCTGTGCTTAACTGCGCGTCTTCATCTTTTTCCGAGGCAATGAGAATGGCTCCTGTGCCAAGGTTTTTAGCTAGCTGTATATCCGTCTTTCGGTCGCCGATTACGTATGATTGTGCTAAATCATACTTGCCATACAGGTAGGCTTGCAGCATACCTGTGCAGGGCTTCCTTGTCGGTAATTGATCCGTTTCAAAGGACCTGTCGATATGAATATCAGTAAACCGGACATTTTCCGACTGAAGAATGCTCAGCATTTTGTTATGCACTGGATAAAAGTCTGTCTCGGGAAATGATGCAGTACCCAATCCATCCTGATTGGTCACCATCACCAGTTCATAATCCAGCTCAGCTGCTATTTTTGATAAACTACTGATGGCAAAAGGCAGAAATTCCAGCTTATCAAAACTGTCGATTTGTTGGTCTTCAGGTTCCTTGATGATCGTGCCGTCACGATCGATGAATAAAACTTTTTTAAGCATGGTCCAGGGTATTTAGTGTGGTTATCAGTTGTTCATTTTCAGCCGGGCTGCCTACGGTGATCCGCAAGCAGTTGGAAACTGCGGCGTGTCGGTTGCGCACAATGATGTTATGGTTGCGGAGTTGTTCATACATCAGGTTGGCATCATCTACTTCTACCAGGATAAAATTGGTGTCGGAAGGATAGACCTGTCTTACCCTTTTTAAGGCCTGGAGCGCGTTCACCAAACGAGTTTTTTCTGTCAGGATCTGATGCACTTGTTGCCATAAGGTAGCTGGCGTGTCGAAAAGGGAAAGAGCGGCTTCCTGATTGGCTGTGCTGATGTTATAAGGTGCCTTTACTTTGTTGTAATACCGGATGATATCTTCGTGAGCATAGGCAATGCCCAGGCGTAGTCCGGCCATGCCGGCCGCTTTACTTAGGGTTTGCGATATAATCAGGCGAGGATATTGATCTAGAGACGACAAGAAAGAGTCTTGAGGGCAAAAATCCACATAGGCTTCGTCGATAAGTACAATGCCCCGGAATCTTTCCAGTATCCATGTTACATCCGCCTTTCGGAGTAGGTTTCCGGTAGGGTTGTTGGGTGAGCAGAGGAGGATCAGTTTCAGTTCTTCTTGTTCGAGCCAGGGACTTAATGCTTCACGATCGATTTGGAAATCTTGCGTTAGCGGGAGGCTGATTAACGGAACTGCGTTGATCTGGGCGGCGACGCTGTACATGCCATATGTGGGTGTAAAGGTCAGTGCTTTGTCCTGATGGGGCTCGCAAAAGATCCGGAATGCCAGGTCGATCACTTCATCACTGCCATTTCCGATAAAAATATTTTCTGGTACTGCGCCCTTCCATGCGGAAAGTTTTGCCTTTAAAGCTGATTGAAGCGGGTCTGGATAGCGGTTATAAGTACCGACAGGATTTTCATTAGCATCCAGAAAAATACCTTTTGTTCCCGTGTATTCCTCCCGTGCACTGGTATAAGGCGATAGCTGTCTGATGTTTTCCCGGACCATTAAATTATTATTGTTCATAACTGAGTTTGTTTAGACGAATACGTACCGCGTGTTTATGTGCTGCCAGACCTTCGGCCTCTGCCATCGTCTCAATTGTAGGCCCAAGCTGGTTCAGACCTTCGGGACTGATTTCCTGGAAGCTGATTTTCTTAACAAAACTGTCTACCGACACCCCGCTATAGCTTTTAGCATATCCATTAGTCGGTAAGGTGTGGTTAGTGCCACTGGCATAGTCCCCGGCGCTTTCAGGGCTGTAGTGACCCACGAATACAGAACCAGCATTGGTGACCTTGTCTAAAAGCATAGTCGCATCATTGGTTGCCACGATCAGGTGTTCGGGTGCATAAGCATTGCTGAAGGCGATACACTCCTCCAATGAGTCGCAAACGACGGATATACTGTGTACCAATGCCTGTTGTATAATCTTTTTTCTGTCTAATGCTGGTAATTGTCGCTCAATGGCCTTGTTTACTGCTTCGGACAAGCGTGGCTCATTGGTCAGCAGTACTACCTGGCTATCTGCGCCGTGCTCTGCCTGGGCCAACAAGTCGGCCGCTACAAAATCAGGATCGGCTGTGTGATCGGCGATGATCAACACTTCGGATGGCCCGGCAGGTAAGTCGATAGCTATACCAGCCTGTAGTGCGAGTTCCTTTGCTTTGGTCACATAAGTGTTACCCGGGCCGAATATTTTATCCGCTTTGGGTATGCTGATGGTGCCAAAACACATGGCAGCTATAGCCTGGGCGCCACCGACTTTATACACTTCGTCAATTCCCAGGTAGCGGGCAGTATACAGTATAGCCGCATGTACCTTCCCGTTTGTATCACATGGGCTGCATAGGAATATTT
>JBEBUO010000233.1:0-3607 GCA_040393285.1 Taibaiella helva
GTGTCCGGGTGGACACCCTGAACAGGTTGTCGCTCGCCAGGTATTTGGTACATTTATTTGTTGCCTTCACCCGTCTGGCCGGTATGCTTGCTCAGCAGTGGCACCTCCAGTTTAGATTTATTCAAAACGGAAGTAATACTGGATATTACCCCGGCTATATCCGAAAGGTCGGCGGGAACAATCATAGAATTATTCGTTTTGGCTAGCTTCCCGAACTCTGTCAGGTACTGTTCTGCAATGCGAAGGTTTACGGCATTCATGCCGCCTTCTTCATTTATGGATTGGGCGATTTCCCGAATACCCTTTGCTGTGGCTACCGCAACCAGTTCAATTTCCGAAGCCTTACCCGCTGCTTCATTTATACGGCGTTGCTTTTCTCCCTCAGAGCGTGCAATCGCTTCCTGCTTATCACCTTCAGCCCTGTTTATTTTAGCTTGCTTGTCTCCTTCCGATTCTGCTATCAAGGCTCTCTTTTCCCGCTCGGCACGCATTTGCTTTTCCATAGCATCGTTAATGCTTTGAGGCGGAGAAATGTTTTTTACTTCGTAACGCGATACTTTTATTCCCCAGGGGCCGCTTGCCTTATCTACAGCTTCCACAATACTGGCATTTACCGTTTCCCTTTCTTCAAAGGTTTTATCCAGCTCCATTCTGCCTATAATACTACGCATGGTAGTTTGAGAAATCTGCACAACAGCAAACCTGTAATTGTCAATTCCGTAAGAAGCTTTCTGTGGGTCGATGACCTGCAGGTACAGGATACCATCCACTTCTACGGCGATATTATCCTTGGTAATACAGGTTTGTGAGGCCACATCAATGGCCTGCTCTTTCTGGTTTTGCTTGTAGGCTATTTTATCGATAAAAGGAATCAGGATGTGGAAGCCTGCTTCCAGTGTACGGCTGTATTTACCCAGTCTTTCCACGATGTAAGCCGAACGCTGAGGCACGACTTTGAATGTAGACAAAAAGGCAAATAATAAAAATACGATTAATATAATAAGGATGATGGTAGTCGTGGTCATAGCGAAGGTTTAGTTGATTGTACAATTAATAGAATACTGTCATTGCCGATAATGGTTACATGTTCTCCTGCCTCAATAAGGTCTTCAGAGCGTGCATCCCAGGTGGTTCCCTTAAAATAGACTTTGCCGTTCCGGCCCGGGCCAATCAGGGTTTCCGCCATAGCAGTTTTACCCAAAAATTCATCTTCAAGTTCCGTAGAGCGTTTTTTTGCCCATATTATTTTTTTCATCCACTTTCTAAATAGTAGAATAGAAAGGATAGAACTGGTTACAAAAAGAATAAGCTGCGCATTGATACCGATGTCTATAAACAAGGAAAGGATGGCCACGACCCATGCGCCAACAGCAAAAAAGAACAGGATTAAACCCGGTACTGCAAACTCAAGTAAAAAGCATACAAACCCTATGACGAACCATATGACTGCGGCATTTAAAAAACGCTCCATTAGAGTAATGTTTGATAATGGTTAGGACTATAGAGGTTTCAAATATAGCATTATTCACGCGGGAATTCAAATGTAATCATGAGGAAGGGACCAGCAGGCAGGTAACCCTTAGCCCGACCGGGGAACCCTTGGAAATCTTCTTTGCATAGCAGTTGCCTCATTTCCAGTGTACTACGGTAGCTACTAAAATATGCCACTCACTGGAATAAAATACCCTCCTTGAAACTGGTATATCCCCGGGTGCTTATTGAATTTTGCCTTAAAGTAACCTAAAGGGAAGAATCATTAAAACAGACCGTACTATGAAAAAAGCAAAAACGAAGCCCGCAGCTCCTATCCCGGAAGCGCAGGAGCAGTATGATCCATTCAGGATAATTGCCATTACGTTTGATATAAATCACCTTTCATCATACAGACACTTTATAACCGATATATTGCTGTATAGTAGCCTGAGTAGGGCATATAGAAAGGAGTTGGCTGGCGAGCTGATATTGACATTGGATGAGATTGCTGCTTTTCTGAAGGCTTGCTTTGATATCAGTAAACAGAAACATCAATCATCGCTAATAATATCAGAAGAGGATGTGCGTAAAAGGAAGTTGGTTACGAACAAAAAGGGTGGTCTGGGCTATTGGGACGATTTTCCGAAAGTGCTTTCCATGGAGGAATTCAAAAACCCTTACCTGGCCTTTAGGCTGATATTTGAATATACGACACACGAGAAATTACATGACTCGTTTAAACAGATGATGAGGTATGCATGCAGCAACTATGTTTCCTATCCAAACGAAGGCAACACGCTGCTTCTTTACCAACAACTGATGAAGCTATTCGAGGCGGCGCATCTGATCAATGTAAGAGAGATCTGCCAAACTGAAGACTTTCTTAAACACCCATATTAAACTCTGCTCATTCAATCCTTATGTTTATGAACCACAAAAAATCAATTGCCCATTTTCAAGGCCGGGAGCAACAACTGTTGTTCCGCATTAAAAATGTATTGGTGGACCAGGTGCAGCCACTCATTATCTATTTATTGGGCTGCCAGATCATGAGCAACAGCAAGAGAAACTGCTTCCTTCAGCCCCAAAGAACAGATACCTGGCAGTTTTCCTGCGACCTGCTCCTCATTTTACCTGAAGGGAAAGACATGCCAGCCGACATGGCCGCAAATCTTATATGCTGCTCGCCCGACCTGGCTGATGTACGCCTGATGAGCTATTCCCTTGCTTTTATGCAGCAGCAAATAAAGGACCGATTCTTGTTTTTTAACTGGGTGCGCCGAAGCGGCATTGTCCTTTACGAGAAAGGGGAGGTGCTCGGTCAACTGCCACCCAGGTTACCCAAGCATAATGCCTATGCGCATCAGGCGGCCCGGTATTACCTGGCACATCCCGATTATGCACATCACCTGGATGAAAAACTGGCAGCCTTACCAGCTAAACCGGACCCGGAAGCATCGGATACAATCATACCCCTGCAGTTGGGCATCAAGGACGGCGCCCTGGTCGTGCTGACGAAAGCGAAGAAATAAGGATAGACGCTACAAGAAGGGGTGGCTAAGCGATCGCTCTCATACAACTTGCCCTTGTCAACATTCCGTTTAATTAATCCACAAAAAAACGTAAAACATGGAAAACAACCACAAAGAGGACCCAATAAACACATTTACCTGGTCCTACATGACTTTTGACGATCCCTACCAGGTTATTGCTTCTATTTTTGACCATGCCCATGTGGCACATTATAGGGACCTCATTAGTGATTTATGTTTATACAATTACCTTGAAGAAGGTTACAAAAAGGAAAGCCTGGCGAACTTATGGTGGTTCATGGAGGGGATAAATTGCCTGTTGCATGCTAGTTTTGTCCTTTCTGAGTATAAAAACGAAAGCCCGGTTAGGGTAGGCGAATCTGACCTGATGGATAAGCGCCTGTATGCTACCTCTGGTGACAATTTAACCTGTTGGCATTGCTTTCCCCGCTTCCTTTCACAAAGTGAGTTTAAGAACCCCTATCTTGTTTTTAAGGATTTCTTCAGTAGCCAATCGCTTGCGGAATGGCAGGAAAGCATCCGAGATTTGATTTTTGAAGCATGCATAGCAGGTGAAGAATATTCTGAGCAAAATGTAATAA
>JBEBUO010000234.1:0-3605 GCA_040393285.1 Taibaiella helva
GCCAGGCCTTTGAGGTCAATTTGGGTTTTGCTGTCCTGTATGGCGTAAGTAGCTACGATACTGCCGGTGATGGTGGCAATGCTGAGCTGGCCACCCTGAGCAGGTGTGTTTTTTAATTCCAGCATGAAGTGGTCCGTAGCCGGGTTGGGGTATATTTCGTTGATCAGTTGTACTGCAGTTTCTTTGATGGCACTGGGTTCAGGTGGGGTAAAGGAGAACACACTGCCCTCTGCGGGATATTCAGGCCCGTAGATCAGGTTAAGAAAAAGAGTTTCCTCTACATCATTCGGGTTGAATGTATATACGGAATCAGTATTGGCACCTCCGTTATTGTTGATAGTATGCATTATGAGTTGATCTGCTGCTTCATAACAAAGTCCTGTTATGACTGGGGTATTTTCATCCATGAAGTCTATTAGTGCAGGGTCTACTTCATTAGGACCTACATGATATTCGATCCGGTTATCGGCTTCATACAGCCAGATCTGGTAATTGGCATTTCCCAATCCCAAACCTGTTTCATCTTCATAGGAGTAAAAACCGACATTGCTGAATTCTATCTTTAAAATCCGGCTACCTTCAGCACCTGTGATCTGATAACCAATAGCTGAATTGCCGTTGTCCATATAATCACCAGAAATCCCAATTATTGTCGGGAGTTCCATGCTATCATTAAGGAATTGTTCGTTTATATAAATACCGCCATAGGTGTCCAGTATCCAGTCGTTAACGGCTTCTCCTTTATAGCTGAAAGCAAAGTCAAGGGTGAGGGGAATGAGTTCATCATCCCAACCGGTATTGCCGAGTATTATAGTAGGGTTTTCCAGTGGGGTATATTCCTGGGTACTGTACGCATAATCGTAAGGATAGGTCTCCTCAGCGCCCTGCGCCATACCTTGCACTGCAAGGCTTGTCGCCAGTAAAGAGAGTGTAATGGTCTTTTTCATGATTATAATTGTTTATTTAGGATGAATAAAAGAGGTAGCTGTTTTTATACCGCTACATTAATAGTATTTGTTCCATCCCCAGGGTTCTGTCTTTTTACCGATGTTGAAAAAACGGTTCAGCTGGAAGCTAAGTCCTATCTCATTGTATGCTCCGGCGGTAGCCAGGTAAGAACGGGCATAGCGCACATCAAGTTTGTTGAGGTGCAGGCCGGCGCCGAATGAAAAGCCGGCAAGGCCTTTGGCTTCGTGCAAACCCAGCTCGCTGCGACGGAGGTGGTTGTATGCCCCGGTGATGGTAATGCGCTTGGCCAGTATCAGTTCGGCTCCGAAATTAAGGTGGCGGAACAGCTTATCTGCAAAATAGGTTTTAGGTTTGTCTTGCTCTTCTTCGCCAAAAAACCCGCTTACTTTATCCGCGGGATTGTCGTACCGTACATCCCACTCATATAAGTGATGCGCTACCATAAATAAGCGGAGGGGAATGTTCCGGAGTTGTTTGGTGATACCAAATTGCAGGTCAAAAGGCAGTGGTTCTGCCATGTTTTCCGGATTGAAACGTTTCAGCGTCACGCCCATATTCTTAGCCACCAGGCCCAGGGTGAGCATGCGGGCCGTATCGGTGTAAACGATGCCCACGTCGGTCAGCAGGGCCAGGGCTGAGCGTTCAGCCAGTGAGGAATGTGCTACTTTCAGGGTAGCGCCATACCGCCAGTGTTGGCCGTAGCTGCGGGAAGCAGAGAGGTTGACCGCATAATCGGTAGCACTTACTTTACCCAGGTTGCTGCCGTAGATGTCGGTATAATCAAACTGGCCGTAATTGAAATATTGAATACCCAGGGAAAAATCTGTTTTTAAAGGGGCTACGTGGTAGCCGTACTGGAGGTTAGCGATACCGATTCCGGCATAATAAATGTTGTAGCTCACGGCCAGTTGGTTGTGATAGGCAGGACTCAGGAGACCGGGATTCTGGAGGGTGAGGGACACATCGCGGTCGGGATTGGCAGGTGCCAGGCCCCCAAGTGCGGATACATGCGGGCTGTTGCTCATTCTTAAATATTCAAAGGCATATTGCCCGCCGGTGACCTGTGCCTGAATGTACATACTGCTGAAGACAAGGAACAAGGTACCCGCAATTTTTTTTAAACCTTTTGTCATACTTTCTGAAAACGGAATGCGCTGTGTTTTATTGTAAAAAAAATCCGCAGTCTAAGTAAATGGCAGAATGCCGGGCTGCTCAGACTGCGGAAAGGGATGCATGTCCCGGGGATAGGTTATTGATTAAAACGCTCTATAACCTGCTGGCTTACCCCGGTAAAGGAGAAACCTCCGTCGTGAAACAGATTTTGCATGGTCACCATACGGGTGAGATCGCTGAACAAGGCAATGCAATAATTGGCACAGTCTTCGGCATTGGCATTGCCTAATGGCGACATCTGGCCGGCATATTCGTAAAAGCTGTTGAACCCGGTAACACCGGAACCTGCGGTAGTAGGCACCGGCGACTGGGAAACGGTATTTACCCTTACTTTTTTGGCGAAGCCATAGTGGTAACCAAAACTGCGGGCAATGCTCTCCAGCAGTGCTTTAGCATCTCCCATGTCATTATATCCGGGGAAGGTACGCTGTGCCGCAATATAACTTAAGCCCACAACTGACGACCATTCGTTAAGTGCGTCCAGTTTTTGGGCGGCTTGCAATACTTTATGGAACGAAAGTGCGGAAATATCCAGGGTTTTCAGGAAATTGTCATAATTGGTATTGTTGTAATCAAAGCCTTTGCGCACATTGGGCGACATGCCAATGGAGTGGAGCACGAAGTCTGCTTTCCCGCCAAAATGTTCCAAGCTTTGCTGGTACAGGTTTTCCAGGTCGCTTACCGAGGTGGCATCGGCACCGATTACGGGCGCATTGTTACACTGGGCAGCCAGTTCCTTGATGGTGCCCATACGCAAGGCTACCGGCGCGTTAGACAACACAATCTGGGCCCCTTCTTCAACGGCTCGAAGTGCCACCTTCCAGGCAATAGAGCGTTCGTCGAGTGCACCAAAGATAATTCCTTTTTTACCGGAGAGTAAGTTATTTGCCATAGGAAAAATACAATATTTTCTATAATTAAAAATGAAGCTGTAAAGGTAATGAAAAATGGATATGCATGGGAAAATTAATCAGTATATCACCGTGGCTGTTAAAGGCAAAGGGGTATTTGCTGATACTGTTGTAAGTCAGTACTTTGCCGGCAGTCATCTAGCCGCCATAAGAGCGGGCTTAGCAGCATACAGCGGTAAGGGCGCTTTTTAAGCTGTGTTGTGCGCATTACGGGCAGCCCCTATTGTGGTCCTGGGAGATTAAGTTACTGACGAGCAAGTCTTGCACCTGATGAGCGTTCTGTTAAATCAACTTTTGCTCCAGGGCAATCCGGACCAGTACGGCCGTGTTTTTAGCATCCAGTTTCAGCAGCAGGTTTTTCCGGTAACTTTTGATGGTCTCCGGACTTAGAAAGATCCGCTCGGCAATCTCTCCATTGGTCAAGCCTTCGGCAATCAGCTTCAGCATTTCCCGTTCGCGTTGGCTGAGCCAGATATGGGTTTCTTTCGGACGCTTCATCAGGATATCGATCTCGTGACAGAGGAAAGTTGCCCCGGCTGCAACTGCCTGTAT
>JBEBUO010000235.1:0-3569 GCA_040393285.1 Taibaiella helva
CAAAAGGAACTATTAAAGCGCCCATGCTGGCGCTCTGCAGGTCATCGCCCAAAAGACCTGAACCATTAGGCATCAGCTCATGGTCCCTGTTCCATACAGACACGCCATTGGTATAAAACAACAGTTCGCCGGTAAGCGGCGAGGCTGCAGAAGCACATGAAGACTGGGTAACCATATCATGCAGTACCGGTACGGCTGTGCCGGTTGAAAAATCCAGGCCGGCGTATTGTCCGAACATCCACTGATCATTTTCGTGCTGTGCCATAAGCTGTCCGCCAAGATGCAGGGTCAATAATAACAGCGTAAATATCTTTTTCATAATTACTAAATTTTCGAGCTTATATCCTTAGGTTTAAAACACGTTCTTCTCTTTCTTCTTAGTTGGTCTCCTTGGCGAATCAGGGTAACGTGACCTTCCTACTTTTCGTTATAGTTGCCATCTATTGCTAACGAAATGAGGTAGCGCTGAATGTATTGACGCTAACGACGCCCGTCAGGTCACTGCCATCGGCCATCAGTTACCCCAGGCGATTCCAGGCAACAGGCCTTCGGTATAGAACAGCAGATTCCCATCAGCATCGCTGACAGGAGCATTGGCCTCACCAAAACCATCAATATTATTTACAAACGGGGTTGGCAAAACAGTCGTAAAATCTACACCTGAATGATGTGCGAAAACCCAAACCGCGTCTTCCTGCTGCCCTCTTCCTTTTATTACAAAGAGATGAAAGCATACGATCCATAACAACAACCGGCACATATTCAATTATATTTATGGGCGAAAATATTCCGCCACATTCGTTGATTTCTACGTATAATTACGGAGGCTTTTCTAAATTCCGAACAAAACATGTACCTCATACCCTGATTCCCGCTGTTTATGTGCCGTAACCTGATAAATACATCATCGTACACTGTTTTTGCCTGCCTGCTCCTGCTTAGTTCCGGGATCTCCTCCCTGATGGCGCAGGAAAGCAGCTGGATCAACACCCTGCCCCACCAGGTCATCAGTGTTATGGATAGTAACCGGGTAATGACCTACATCAACCAATCAGAAAAAACACGTTATAAAGATCCGCTAACGACACAGACCTATGTTGATTCCGCCATGGCACTCAGCCGTCAACTCCGCTTTGCTTACGGCATCGGCAATGCCTATATTGCTTATGCCGCCTACGCATCGGCTGCCGGTGCTTACCGGGAAAGTGATTCCCTGTTGCAACTGGCCTATCCCTATTGCGTGCAGGCCTCCCTTGGAAGCAGCAACAGCCTGCTGGTGATCTGGCATATGAACAAAGGAAACAATGCCGCGTATACGGGGCGGTATGGCGACGCCGTTCAGGCTTCTTTTAAAGCCCAAAAGCTACTGGCGGAAAAACCAGGCGATTCCGTTTATCTTAGTCTAAGGACCACTATTTATAACGACATCGGATCCATGTTCCAATACCTGGGTCAACCCGATAAAGCGATACCATATTTAAATCAGGGCCTGGAACTATCAAAAGAAAAATCCTATTTCAAGCATGTAGCCAGCATGTATGTTAACATGGGCAATGCTTTTGTAGGGAAAAAACAATTCGACACGGCGACCTCCTATTTTATTAAGGCTATCGAGCTCAGTAAAAAGGACAGCAATGCATTCGTATTGCAGGTAGCGTACCTGAGCCTGTCCAATATGAACATTACCCTGAAGCGAACCGACGAGGCCGTTGCCTGGCTGGAAAAGGCCAATAAGGTATCGCCACATCCGGATGCCTATATGGCCGGGGTATTGCCTGATCTTACCCTGGGAAAGATATTTCTGAACAATAAAAACCCTGATCGTGCTATTTATTTTGCCAGCCGTGCTTTGAGCCGTGCCAATAGCATGCAAACGCCCCAACTTAGCGCCACGGCGCACCAGATTCTGGCCGGAGCATATAGTGAAACCGGAAACTGGCAACAGGCTTATCACCACCTCGACACCTTTGCAGGTACCCAGGACAGTATCGACAAGGCCACCCAACTGGAAGCCATCAACAAGCTGGAGATCAAATCCCGCGTGGCAGAACAAGACAAAAAACTCACGGAACAACGACTGTTGCTGCAGTCCAGAGCGGCCAAGCTGCAAAAGAAAAATTTGCTCATCCTGGGTGTCAGCATGCTGTCGCTCCTGCTTACCATCCTGTTGCTCAGTTTCTACAGGAACTACAGGCATCGCCGCAGGCGGGAGGCGGACAAAATAAAAATTGCGCATTTAAAAGCCGTCGTGCAGGGGGAATCGCAGGAACGCCAGCGTATAGCGCAAGAACTACATGACGGGGTTGTGAGCCAGCTTCTCGCGGTTAAGCTCAGCCTGAGTAGCAGCGTGAGTGAGGCCAAGGCATCCCTGCTCCCTGCCGAAGAGGTACAGCAAAGCATACATTACCTCAACGAAGCCATGCAGGACCTTCGGGCCACGGCCCACAACCTTTCCGGCGCACAATTACTGCAAGCAGGCCTGGTTGAAAGTCTCCGGAAATTCTGCGATAAAATGCAGGAAGCCGGCCCTACAGAAATTCATTTCGAAGCATTCGGCGAATCAGGCACCATGTCCATTCATTTTTCTATGATGGTATACCGTATCGTGCAGGAACTGGTGCAAAACGCTCTAAAGCATGCCCGGGCGACACTGGTCATCGTACAACTGAACAGTACCGATGAGCTTCTTGCCTTAACGGTGCAGGACAATGGGAGGGGCATGGCAACCGCTGATACAACTGTGATGAAATCCACAGGTTTATACCATATCCGGCAACAAGTGCAACAATTGGGTGGTCATGTGGACATCGATACCGGCCAGCAAGGCACCTCAGTGTACCTAGAATTCACTAATATTGACCTTTAAAAGCGCTAAGCATGAACACCATTACCGTTGTCATTACCGATGATCACCCGATGGTGGTAACCGGGCTGGAACACGTCTTCCAGCACCATGAGCACATTCGTTTAACGCATACTTACAGCACGGGAAGAGATCTTCTGGAAGGCTTAAAAAAAGAGCAACCACATATCCTGCTGCTTGATATGCAATTGCCGGATATGCCGGGCAAAGCTATCGCGCAGGAAGTACTCAGCCATTATCCGGATGTGAAAATCCTGATCCTTTCCGGGCTCGAAGCACCGGAATATGTGGAAGAAATGATGACCTTTGGCTGCTCCGGCTATTTACTCAAAAGCAGTACTGACCACAACCAACTCATCAAGGCCATTGAAACTGTTTACTATGGGGAACAATACCTTGAGGAAAGCCTCCGGAAAGAACTGATGGGGGCGATCGTAAGGAAGAAGAGAAAATCGAGGGCTGCTGCCGAGCTATTGACCAATAAAGAAAAAGAAATCCTTAAACTGATTGTAGATGGCCATTCCAGCAGGCAAATAGCCGCCCTGCTTCAAATAAGTGCACGCACGGTAGATACCCACCGGCTCAGCCTGGGACAAAAACTGGAGGCAAAAAATGCTGCGGAGCTCACTAAAAAGGCCATCGAACTTCATTTAATTAAATAACAGATATACGCATACGCCTGCATCGCTATCCGGCCAACATAAAG
>JBEBUO010000236.1:0-3554 GCA_040393285.1 Taibaiella helva
CCTGAAACGGATTTGCTCGGCCAGTCGACTATGATCAATGAAGAAGCGCGCCACCAGTAAACAAAACCAGAATCCCCTGTACCTGTATTACGAATGGCGCTGCTGCTGAAGAAGTCGCAGGACATCTTGATCTTTTCCAATGCGGATGATGGGTGCAAAGTGTATGAAAGATTACTTTGCTATTACCTGGGTGAAGATGGTCGCAAAATAGTTGATATAGAAACGAAATAAGCTTTTTTGTCAATGCGTTCCTTATGTATAGACCACGAATAGCTGATGCCCTGTCCTATAAGCAGGTAAGGTATTTACCCATCAGTTCAGCCAATATCACTATCGAATATTTAACTTAACAGGCTCAGCATTTAGCCGTAATTTCGATTGTAAATCATACTTCTATTCGTATTGATGACAATAAGCGACTATTTATATGGATAAACAGAGAAAATTAGGTCTTACCGGGATAAGTATACCTCCCCTGGCCTTTGGCGGTAATGTATTTGGCTGGACACTCGACGAAGCTGCTGCACATCGGATTTTAGACCAGTTACTTGGCCTGGGATTCAATTTTATCGATACTGCCGATACCTATGTCAACTGGGTGGCAGGAAATAAAGGGGGCGAATCGGAAACCATAATAGGTAATTGGTTGAAGAAAACCGGTAAACGCAAAGAGATCGTGCTCGCCACAAAACTGGGCGGCGATATGGGTGATAACAAGAAAGGCTTAAGTCCGAAATATATAAAAGCTGCTGTGGAGGACTCGCTTCGGCGTTTGCAAACGGATTACATAGACCTCTATCAGTCGCATTACGATGACCCGGCTATACCGGTAGATGCGACCATGTCTGCTTTTAACGATCTGATTAAAGAAGGAAAGGTGCGCTACCTTGGGGCTTCTAATTTGGATCCGGAACGCATCCTGGCCAGTAATGAATTTGCCCGCGCTAACGATATGGCCCCGTACATCAGCCTGCAACCCTTGTATAACCTGTACGACAGGGAGCGTTTTGAAACGACTTATCAGAGCCTGGCAGAACAGGAGCAATTGGCAGTGTTGCCTTATTATGCCCTGGCCAGTGGGTTCCTGAGCGGCAAGTATCGGAAAGAGAGCGACCTGCAGCAAAGCCAGCGCGGACCGGGTATTAAAAAATACCTGAATGACCGGGGCATGCGCATCCTGGTGACACTGGATGAAATAGCGGCACAGCATAATGCCACGCCGGCACAGGTGGCCCTGGCCTGGCTACTGCACCGGCCGACGATAACAGCGCCTATCGTAAGTGCTACGACGGCGCAACAACTCGAAAACATTACCCGTGCAGCAGCTATTACGCTGACAACTGAGGATATGGACCTGCTGAACAAAGCGAGCGCCATCTCCTAAGCATGCAGATTGCCGCTGAAGTCGGGTACCTAACGACTTTTGATTAAAGCATCATTATGGAAAAAGAAATAGTTATTGTAGGTGGTGGATTTGCAGGTATTAATCTGGCAAAGCAATTGGAACGTACAGAGGGCTTCCATGTTACCCTGGTGGACAAGAACAATTATAACTTCTTCCCTCCGCTCTTATACCAGGTGGCTACCGGCTTCCTTGAGGTATCCAACATCAGTTATCCCTTCAGAAAATTTCTCCACCACAAGGAACATATTAATTTCCGGATGGGTGAACTGCTGGAGATATTTCCACAGGAGCATAAGATATTGCTCACTACCGGCGAAATAAAATACGATTATCTGGTATTGGCTACGGGCACGGAAAGTAATTATTTTGGCATGGAAAACATCAAACGCCATGCCTTGCCCATGAAGACGGTGGATGATGCGATAGAGCTTCGTAATACCCTGCTGCTTGAAGCAGAACGTGCCGCGCGTCGCCCTGGTGAAACCCTGGCCAAGGGCATGGGGACTATTGTGATTGCAGGTGGTGGGCCCACAGGCGTGGAAGTAGCAGGGATGCTGGCAGAGATGAGTGCCGATATCCTGAAAAAAGATTATCCCGAGTTTGACCGGCAGAATATTAAAATATACCTTGTAGATGGTGCTCCGGCACTGCTGTCGCCCATGAGCAAAAAAGCTCAGGGCTACACCTACGATACCTTAAGCCGAATGGGTGTGGAAGTGAAACTGAACACCCAGGTGAAAGATTATATAGACGGATCGGTGCAATTTGCTGACGGCTCATCTATACCTACCACACTGCTGATATGGACTGCCGGGGTAACCGCAAAGATATTTAAAGGACTGCCCGATGAAGTATACGGGCGTGGCAAAAGGCTTATTGTAGACCAGTACAACAAAGTACACGGTACCGCCAATATTTTTGCCATTGGAGACACTTGTATCCAGTCTACAGATCCTGCTTTTCCCGAAGGGCATCCCCAATTAGCCCAGGTTGCCATACAGCAGGGGAAAAACCTCGGGAAGAACCTGGAGGCCATATGCAAAGGCCATGCACTAAAGCCCTTTTCTTATCACGATAAGGGTTCTATGGCCATCATAGGCCGTAATAAGGCAGTAGCCAATCTGCCCAGTCCTAAAATGGATATCAGCGGTTGGTTTGCCTGGGTGATGTGGCTGTTTGTCCACCTGTTTTCACTCATTAACTACAGAAACCGGATCAAAACGATGTACAACTGGACTGCGGCCTACTTTACCAAGGACCAGGCACTGAGGATGATCATCAGGCCATCAAGAAAACAGGTTACGGATAAAGCATGGGATACCGCTCCGGGCAAGGTGTAGAAATAAACGACAAAAAATGGAACATATACGGACTATAGCTACACTGGCCGCCCTGCTGTTGCTGGGTGCCTGTTCCGCTTTTAGCGGAGGAAAGGAGCAGCCTGCAGCGCTAAGCCGGTCTAAAGTATTTAACATCATGAATGACGCAACAATGAACACAAAACCCGATCAACAGACCCTCGACACCGCCACTTTTGCAGCAGGCTGTTATTGGTGTGTAGAAGTACAGTTTGCCCAACTAAAAGGCGTGGAAAAAGTAGTTTCCGGATTCACGGATGGTCACGTACCCAATCCTACTTACAGGGAAGTGTGCACCGGATCCACAGGGCATGCCGAAGCGTGTAATATCTATTACAATCCGGCGGTTATCTCCTTCGATGAGTTGCTGGCCGCCTTCTTTACGGCCCACGACCCTACTCAGCTTAATCGGCAGGGAAACGACATAGGTACGCAATATCGCTCGGGTATTTACTACCACAACGACGAACAAAAAGAAAAAGCCGCCTACTATATCAAGGAACTTAACAAGGAACAGGTGTATGCGGCACCTATCGTGACGGAGCTTAAGCCCTTCGGGGAGTTTTACGAAGCCGAAGCGCACCATCAGGATTATTACAACCAAAACAGTGGTGAAGGGTATTGCCGCCTGGTCATTCAGCCCAAACTGGAAAAATTCAGGAAGGTATTTGCCGATAAACTAAAAGAAAACTAAACCCGGCTGCTTTCCGGGGACTGGCTATTGCCCTTAGGTATATAAAAAATGGCTGACGAAATAAGCGTCAGCCATTTTTTATATACATGATCATCTG
>JBEBUO010000237.1:0-3530 GCA_040393285.1 Taibaiella helva
TAACCCGTACGGCAGTTTAGCAAACTACTGATTTCAGCCACTCATCCACCTCACCGGTACTGGAAAGAACATGTATTTTTGGCCCCGAAGGGAGCGCAAAGGTAATTATTTGTTTCAGAAAAAGAAAAAATTTACTTCCTTTTTTTTACATCGCTGCCAACTGCACTTTCTGCTGCAACTCCAGGAATCTTTCCCGGTAGGCGGCATCCGTTTCTATCATGTTTTGGACCGTCTGGCAGGAGTGGATTACCGTAGTATGGTCCTTACCACTAAAGTGGGCACCAATGGCTTTGAGTGAGCTCCTGGTAAATTTCTTAGCAAGATACATAGTGATCTGGCGTGCCTGCACAATCTCCCTGATACGCCGCTTAGACAACAGGTCATCGTAAGCCACATTATAAAACTTGCAGACCATGGTCTGGATATCTTCTATACTCAACTCCTTAAAAGAAGCCTTTACAAAATTTTTCAACACACGTTTGGCCAGTTCCAGATCAATTTCCTTCCGGTTAAGGGTAGCCTGGGCAAAAAGGGAGATGACGGTTCCTTCCAAATCCCTGATATTGTTCTGTACATTATAGGCCACGTACTGTATCACATCGTTTGGTATTTCAATGCCCTCATTACGCATCTTCATCTCCAGGATCGCCTTGCGGGTATCAAAATCAGGTGCCAGTATTTCCGCATGCAGGCCCCAGCGAAAACGACTCAATAAACGTTCCTGCATACCCTCCAGGTCTTTAGGAGGCGTATCGCTACTTAATACGATCTGCTTCCCGTTCTGATGCAGGTGATTGAAGATAGCAAAGAAGGCATCCTGCGATTTTACTGCACTCACGAAGAGATGAATATCATCAATCAGCAACACATCAATCATCTGGTAAAAATGAATAAAATCATTTACCTCCTGACGCTGCGAATGATCAATAAACTGATTGATGAACTTCTCTGTACTTACATACAATACCGATTTCTGAGGATGCAGCCGGCGCACTTCATTACCTATAGCTTGTAAGAGATGCGTTTTACCACAACCGGTACCACCAAAAACCATCAGTGGATTAAATGCTGTAGTACCTGGTTTTTGCGCTATATGAATACCAGCGGTCCGGGCCAGTCGATTGCACTCCCCTTCTATATAATTTTCAAAATTATGATTAGGGTTGAGCTGCGGATCGATCTGTACGCGCTTCATACCCGGGATAATAAAGGGATTTTTGATTTTTAATGGATCTTCCATCACATAGTCCATCTGCACATAATTGTGCTCTTTGGATGGTTTAGGATGGGCGCTTCCAGGCAGGTTCATGGTAGCAGGTTGCTGGCGGTTAGCCTTGGCTTCCATCTGAATACGATACTCCAACCTTCCCTCCTTACCCAAAATGCGTTTTATGGTCTTTCCCAAAAGTTCCACATAATGTTCCTCAAGCCACTCGTAAAAAAACTGACTTGGTACCTGAATAGTTAAAATACTATTACTAAGTGAGACTGCAGTTATTGGTTCAAACCAGGTTTGAAATGCCCTCCAGTTGACATTATCTTTAATGATGGCCAGGCATTTTTCCCAAACTGCAACCGAATCAGCATGAACATTGGATGAAGTTGGTTTAGATGGTATCATTTTTATTCTCCCTAAAAAAATTTTTACTTTAAATAAAATCAATTCTTCTTCATAGAGCCGACAATGCTACGGACGATAAGCGTCTTTTGTTTCAAAAAGGTGCATTACCGTCTTTTATTCACCTGATCGGCCTAAGCTTTTATTCTGTTATTTTCCGTAGTTTATGGCTTACGGATGACTCGCTTTTATTCCTTGATCGTGTCAAATATGTAGCAGGAAACTACAAACGAAATTCTACACATTTTGTTGAAAAAAAAAATCTTTAACCTATTGTTTCTTTGATGGGAATTACAGTATGAGCTTTGGAAATCTTGGTACTCTTTTTGCTATCAAAAACAAATTTTAAAACCCCCAATCTGGTTCCACCCCAACCCACTTGATTTACAATAACTTCCTTGCCCACTTTGTTTTTTATGAGGGCAGGCTCGTCCAGAAAAGTATGGGTATGCCCGCCTATAATCAAATCAATATCCTCCGACTCCCTGGCCACAATACAGTCACTCACTTTAAATGAATCATATTGATACCCTAAATGTGATAAACATATAACCAAATCACATCCCATTTTCCTTTTCAACCGATTCCCCATCTCTCTTGCTATCGGCAGAGGGTCAAGGTACTTCGTTTTACCAAAGGCATCGGGCGGCACCAATCCCCATAGCTGGATGCCCAAGCCAAAAATCCCGATCTTCAGCGGACCTCTTTTTAAAACAGTATAGGGTGCCACCTTCCCTTCCAGAATCGTTTCTCCAAAATCGTAATTAGCTACTAAGATAGGGAATTTTGCATGAGGAAGCTGCTGCGCAAATCCATCCATGCCTGCATCGAAATCATGGTTGCCCATCGTAGCCGCATCATAACCCATCATAGTCATTGCCTTGATCTCCGGCTCGCCTTTATACAGGTTAAAATAGGGTGTACCCTGAAAGATATCTCCTGCATCGAGCAATATCACATGCTCCTCAGTAGCCCTGATCTTCCGGATCAGGGAGGCACGCGCAGCTACCCCACCCTGACCCTGCCATTTACCACCATCCATGGGGAAAGGATCTAGCCTGCTGTGCACATCATTCGTATGCAAAATCGTCAATTGAGTAGTACCACCTGATGCCAGGGCATCGAAGGGAAAGCCCCCACTTACCAGCAGCCCCCCACCCAAGGCAGATTTCCTTAAAAACTCACGTCTATTCAGCATAACGAATACGGTTTTCTAATTGAGGGTGTAATGAGCTGCCTTCCGCCTGTAAACCGGTGATGTAATCCATCAATATATCACGGATAAACACATTGTAATCTGTTCTTTTATTTCCATGTAAAAAATCGCACTGATCACCGCCATCAGCAATATAGTCCGAGACCGCAATCGTATACATCATTTGCTCGTTAAGCGCTTTCCCCCCAACATAAATACGCGTCGCCTTTTTGTCTTTAATGTAAAATTGCAACCCGGCCACCGGCCACCCGCCATAGGCTGCCATATGGTCACAAAACTGTTGCAACACCTTTCCCGGCACTTCCATGATCACCAGCTTATTATCGAAGGGCATTAACTCAAATATCTTTCCTTTGGTTAAAGGCCCGGGAGAGACATAAGAGATACGTATACCCCCATAATTCATCACGGCAGCCTGTGTTTTGGGATTCAACCGGCGTGCCGCCGCTAGCTGGGCATCGGTCATGAAATTCCCCATCGTGCTTTCTGGCTGCGCTTTAGACATAGGCACCTCCAGGTACCCCAGTATGCCATTCATCGACGAATCCATATGCTGCCGATAGGGCACCAGAAGTGCAGCAAGTGCCTCATCAGATCCCTGCGTACTGTCGACGACCACAAACGAGCTACTGCGTTCTGTAAGCTGTAGCTGCTTTAAGCTGCATGAAGCTAGAAATAACAATAAGGCTGTGATGG
>JBEBUO010000238.1:0-3471 GCA_040393285.1 Taibaiella helva
TTTCAAAGCGCACTTCAAATTAAATAGAGATGAACATACTGGAACAAATATTCAGGTATAAACAAAAGGAGGTGCAGGAGCGGCAGCTGCTGATGCCGATAAAGGAGTTGGAGCGGTCTCCCCATTTCCTTCGTAGCACAATTTCCTTTAGCAGGGCTTTGACCGGACCCTCCTCGACGGGTATCATTGCTGAGTTTAAACGTAAATCGCCGGCCAAGGGCCTGATCAACGGAACTGCCGACGTGCAAAAGGTGACTACTGATTATATACATGCCGGCGCCTCCGCTTTATCAGTACTCACGGATACGCCTTTCTTTGGCGGAAGTAGCGAGGACCTGAGCCGCATCAGGAAGGCCTGCCCTGCGCCGGTGCTGCGCAAGGACTTTATTGTAGCGGAGTACCAGGTGCTGGAAGCCCGGGCTATCGGAGCAGATGTTATCCTGTTGATTGCGGCTATGCTGCCGGTGCAGCAAATAAAGCAACTCACCGCATTGGCCTGTTCGCTGGGATTGGAAGTTTTGCTGGAGCTGCATGGCCTTGACGAGCTGGATGCACTTCAGCCCGGCATCCATGCAGTAGGGGTGAACAACCGTAACCTCAAAACCTTCCGGGTGGATCTGCACTATTCGGAAATGCTATTCCCTTACTTGCCGGAAACCATGGTCAGGATATCGGAGAGTGGCATCCATGAACCAGGTGATGTGACACGATTACGAGCGGTGGGTTTTGATGGCTTTTTGATTGGGGAACGATTGATGCGTACGCCGGATCCGGGGAAGGCACTCGCAGCGTTTGTAAAAGCAATAGAACAATGAACATAAAAATATGTGGCCTTAAGGAGCTGCAAAATATCAGGGATGTGATCCGTTTGCAACCCGATTTTATTGGACTCATTTTCCATCCCGGCTCTAAGCGATTTGTAGGAAGCGACCCCGGATTTTTCGCTTATGTCCGCAGTATTAAGCTGGTAAAGAAAGTGGGGGTATTTGTAGATGAGCAGCCGGATGTGATCCTGGACAGGGTAGCTGCCTGTGGCCTGGATGTCGTACAGCTTCATGGACAGGAAAGCCCTGATGTGTGTCGCCAGCTGGCGGCCCGGCTTCCGGTGTGGAAGGCCTTCTCCATGGATGATCAGTTTGATTTTGCCTTATTAAGTGCCTATCAACCCTATTGCCGGCATTTTCTTTTCGATACACCAAGTCCCCTTTACGGTGGTAGTGGCCGCCCATTCGATTGGCAACTGCTGCAGGATAAGCCTGTGCCGCTGCCCTTCTTTTTATCCGGGGGTATATCAGCAAGCGATGCGGAAAAAATAGGTCGCTTTGTTCATCCCCATTTTGAAGGAATAGATGTGAACAGTTGTTTCGAACTACGACCCGGATACAAAGACACCAAACTTTTAAACACTTTTATACATGAACTACGACATTAACGAGAAAGGATATTACGGTGATTTCGGCGGTGCCTTTATACCTGAAATTTTGCAACACAATGTGACGTCATTGAAAGCGGCTTTCCGGGAAATGAAAGATAAGCCGGAGTTTAAGACGGAGCTGGATAAGCTGTTACGGGACTATGTCGGGCGGCCTTCACCTTTGTATTTTGCAGAGCGCTTATCGCAGCATTACCACACCCATATTTACCTGAAGCGCGAAGACCTCAATCATACGGGCGCACATAAGATAAACAACACCATAGGTCAGGTGTTGCTGGCACGGCATATGGGTAAACGGCACATCATAGCCGAGACGGGTGCAGGACAGCATGGTGTGGCTACCGCGACGGTGTGTGCCTTGATGGATATGGCTTGTACCGTATTCATGGGCGCCACGGACATGAAGCGGCAGTTGCCGAATGTGGAGCGGATGCGCCTGCTTGGCGCTACCGTCGTATCGGTAAGCAGCGGCAGCCAGACCCTGAAGGATGCAGCTAACGAAGCGATCCGGTATTGGATCGGCCACCCTGAAGAGGCGCATTATGTGATCGGTTCCGTGATCGGCCCGGATCCGTATCCGGAGATGGTGACGCATTTTCAAAGTATCATCAGCCGGGAAATGCGCCGGCAATTGCTGGAACAGACAGGCTGTGAGCATCCCCATGCCGTCATCGCCTGCGTAGGTGGTGGTAGTAATGCGGCCGGTGCCTTCTATCACTTTCTCGACGAACCCGATGTGCAACTTTTTGCTGTTGAAGCTGCCGGTATGGGCATTGATTCCGGCCAAACAGCCGCCACCACAGCAGTAGGTAGTCCCGGTATTATACATGGGAGTAAGACCTTGCTGATGCAGACTGCCGACGGGCAGATCGTGGAACCTTACAGCATATCGGCTGGTCTTGATTATCCCGGCATCGGACCTTTGCATGCACATTTGTTGCATACAGGCAGGGTTTCTTTCCTGCATGCCAGGGATGAGGAGGCGCTGAGGTCGGCCTTCTTGTTGATGAAACTGGAAGGCATCATACCTGCCATAGAATCGGCCCATGCCTTTGCGGCGCTTGATCAACTACATTTTAACCCTACGGACAAGGTGGTTATCTGCCTTTCGGGAAGAGGGGATAAAGACCTTGACACTTATCTTAAACATTCATCGCAGGAAAACAGTGTACACTTATGAATCGCATTCAGGATTTATTTCATCGTAAGCAGGAGGGTATCCTGTCCATTTATTTTACTGCAGGGTATCCCCGCCTGCAGGACACCGCGACGATCATTGTGGAATTGGCCAGGGCCGGTACTGATATGATTGAGATTGGTATTCCTTTTTCTGACCCTCTGGCCGATGGACCGGTGATCCAGGAAAGCAGCAAAGTGGCCCTGGATAACGGTATGTCGCTATCGCTACTCTTTGAACAGCTCCGAACCATAAGAAACCACACACAAGTGCCCCTAGTGCTTATGGGTTATCTTAACCCTATCCTGCAATACGGCGTACTGCGTTTTTGTAAAGATGCGGCTGCCTGTGGCATTGACGCCCTCATTATCCCCGACTTGCCCCTGCCGGTTTTTCAGGAAGAATGGAAGGCCATACTGGCAGAATACCAACTGAACATGGTCTTCCTGGTAACGCCGCAGACGCCACTGGATCGTGTGAAGGAAATAGATGAGATGACAGAAGCATTTATCTATCTCGTAACAGCTGCGGCTATCACAGGCGGTCAACTGTCATTCAGCCCGGAGCAGAAAAATTATTTTGAGCAGGTACAGCAGGCAGGTTTGCGCAACCCTTTACTGGCTGGGTTTGGTATCAGGAATAAAGGAGATGCAGCAAACATAAGCAAGTATGTGCAGGGCGTTATTGTGGGCAGCAGTTTTATCACCGCGCTGCAACATGAAGATGGGAATCTGCCTCAAGGCATTGTTGATTTTGTACAATCATTTCAATAAATGGTGACAAAAATTTTTTCGATTCCGATTAATAATTATATTTGCCGGCATAATGAACGCCGTAGCACAATATTATTTTGGCTTTT
>JBEBUO010000239.1:0-3470 GCA_040393285.1 Taibaiella helva
ATCCAAGAGGTTTTGATTGATACTTTTGGCTGCGACAGGGTGGACTTTGAGGGAAAGACATACACGGAAAACACTATTCTCGAAGACACTTTCATAAGCATTCATGGCTGCGACAGCCTTCATCGTCAGGTAAATATTATAGTAGAGCATTTCAACCTCGAGTTAACCTCAAGTTTTGATTCGGCCTACCAGGGGGAAACGATTGTTCTGACCACCACCGCAAATGTGCCTTATGATATTTACGCCTGGGGGCCTGCTTCGTGGTTTTCTGATCAATCGGCATTTGTGCAATACTGGAAAGCGCAACAGTCGGGAGTCATTAGTGTACACGGAGAAAGCCGTGCAGGTTGTCCCGATTCCGCAGAAGTCTACCTGGATGTGCTGCCATTTAACTCGGGCATATTTATCCCCAATGCATTTTCGCCTAATGGTGACGGACTCAATGATTACTTTGGTCCCGCATTTTGGGTAACACGGGGTTATACCATTAACGCCTTTAGAATTTTTAACCGGTATGGACAAATTGTTTACCAATCTGCCTCAGCTGAAGATAAAGGTTGGGATGGCCGGTTTAAAGGGAAAGATTGCGACATAGGTACCTACTTCTATCAGGTCGATGTAGATTTTCTTAATGGTATTAATACCACCGTGCGTGGCGACCTTAGCCTGGTCAGGTGATATCGTTTAACTCCAGCAACAAACAGGTAATTTCTCTACAATTACCTGTTTGTTATGTTTAAATGGCAAAATTTCTCATACAGATTTTTTTTCGTACCTTTGCGCCTAATTTTTTGAACGGGGCAGTACCAATACATGACAAAAAAATATCAGGAATACAAACAACTAAATATGCCTTCCATTGAAGCCGAATGGCTTGCTACATGGAAGGAGGGCGATTTTTTCAGGAAAAGCATTGAGCTTCGTGAAGGGAACAAGCCTTTCGTATTTTACGAAGGCCCGCCCAGTGCCAATGGCATGCCTGGCATTCACCATGTTATTTCCCGTACACTAAAGGACCTGATATGTCGCTACAAAACCATGCAGGGTTTCCAGGTAAAAAGGAAAGCCGGCTGGGACACGCATGGCCTACCTGTGGAGCTGGGTGTAGAAAAACTGTTGGGCATTACCAAAGAGGATATCGGGAAAACGATCTCTGTTGAAGATTACAACGCTGCCTGCCGCCGGGAGGTGATGAAATATAAAGACAAGTGGGATGATATTACCATGAAAATGGGTTATTGGGTGGATTTAAACGACCCCTACATCACATTTGACAATAAATATATAGAAACACTCTGGTGGGCCTTGAAGGAATTGTACAATAAAGACCTGTTGTACAAGAGCGTCAGCATACAACCCTACTCGCCGGCCGCGGGTACGGGTTTAAGTTCGCACGAACTGAACCAGCCCGGCACTTATAAAGATGTAAAGGACACCACCGCTGTTGTCATGTTTCGGATGCAGCCTAACGAGCGTGTGCAAGTGGCAGGTTCAGACGAAGTGTACTTTATGGCCTGGACCACCACACCATGGACCCTGCCCTCCAATACAGGCCTCACAGTAGGACCGGAGATTGATTATGTTTTAGTTAAAACATTTAATCCTTACACCGGCCGGCCCTGTGCGTTGGTGGTGGCGCAGCCCTTGTTACACAAGTACTTTCCCGAGCAGGCTGATAAGGAACCTGAGATTGATGCTGCCCTCCAACAGGCCATTACCAACTGGCTGGAGCACAACCAGGACACAGCTGTTATCGGCAACAATGATGTGCTGAAAGCGGCCTTCGACCAATTGGTGAAGAAGAAACAGCTGCCTTACAAAGTCATTGGTCAGTATAAAGGAAAAGATCTGGCCGGCATCCGTTACGACCAGTTACTGCCCTACGAAAGCAACAAACCTGAACTAAGCGGCGGAGACCCTTTCAGGGTAGTCACCGGCGATTTTGTGACGACCGAAGATGGTACCGGTATCGTACATACGGCACCGGCATTTGGTGCTGATGACTACAAGGTAGGACGTCAGTATAACCTCGGCATGTTTACCCTCGTAGACAAGCAAGGAAAGTTCATAGCAGGCAGCGGTGAGCTGTCTGGACGCTATGTTAAAAATTATAAAGACGATCCCGACTATGCAGACGTAGATGTAGATATTGCGGTGACTTTAAAACTGGCAGGACAGGCATTTAAAGTAGAGAAGTACGAACACAGCTACCCCCATTGCTGGCGTACAGACAAACCTATTTTATATTATCCGTTAGACGCCTGGTTTATACGCACCACAGCCCTGAAAGACAGGATGGTGGCCCTCAATAAGACCATCAACTGGAAACCTCAGTCTACCGGCGAAGGCCGGTTTGGCAACTGGCTGGAGAACATGGTGGACTGGAACCTGAGCCGTAGCCGGTACTGGGGTACACCACTCCCTGTATGGTCAACAGAGGACCATACAGAAAGAATCTGTATCGGTTCGGTAGCCGAATTAAAAAGCGAATTACAAAAAGCCGTCGATGCGGGCATTATGCCTGCAAACACGAATATAGAACAGCTCACATCTGATCTGCATAAGCCATTTGTAGATCAGATCCGTCTGGTTTCTGCTACCGGAAAAGTAATGTATCGCGAACCTGACCTGATTGATGTTTGGTTTGATAGTGGTGCCATGCCTTACGCCCAATGGCATTTTCCTTTCGAAAATAAAGAAGTTTTTGCCCAAAACTATCCTGCCGATTTTATTGCTGAAGGTGTAGACCAGACACGCGGCTGGTTTTATACCCTCCATGCATTAGGAGCGCTGCTGAAAGAATCGGTTCAGGAAGTGTTGCAAAAAGCAGGCATTGCCGCTACAGACGAACAATACCCCGGCCTCGCTTACAAAACAGTAGTGTCTAACGGATTGGTACTGGATAAGCATGGCAATAAGATGAGCAAACGAGTGGGTAATGTCGTTGACCCCTTCGAAACTATCGAGAAGTATAGTGCAGATGCCACCCGCTGGTACCTGATCACCAATGCTTCCCCCTGGGACAGCCTGCGGTTTGACATTGAAGGTATCCGGGAGGTGCAACGCAAGTTTTTCGGCACCCTGTTTAACACTTATCAGTTTTTTGCCCTCTATGCTAATGTCGATGGCTTTGCTTTTAAAGAAGATTACATCCCCTTAGCAGAACGCCCGGAGATTGATCGCTGGATCCTCTCTTCCCTCAATACACTGGTAGGGAAAGTAAGCGCATCGCTGGACGACTATGAACCTACCCAGGCCGGTCGTGCAATTGAGGAGTTCTTAGATGAACACCTCAGCAACTGGTACGTACGTCTTTGCCGCCGACGCTTCTGGAAGGGAGAATATGAGCAGGACAAGATCGCTGCCTATCAGACCCTCTATGAATGCTTAGAAAAGCTATCAATGCTCATGGCGCCGATAGCACCATTTTTTGCAGATTGGTTGTTTCACAACCTGAATAGCATCAGCAA
>JBEBUO010000240.1:0-3452 GCA_040393285.1 Taibaiella helva
TTTATGTCAGAGATACCACAACCGGTAGTGAATTCTATTGCTATTATTGATAATGGTGGTGGTACGTTTACGTTTAACGTAATCGGTGCACAAAATGAAGAAAGTATGGTTTGGGATTTCGGAGATGGCACCACAGCCACTGGTCCCGGGCCTATAGAACATACCTACGAAGAGGAAGGATTTTATACAGTAGTACTTACGCTGACCAATGAGTGTGGTTCTGTGACCGTGACGCGATTGGTTGCTGTAGGACCTACCGCGGTTGGTGAGCTGGAAGCGTTAGAAAATGCGTTAAACCTGTATCCTAACCCCGCCAATGCAATAGTAACCCTTTCGAACAGTGGCGATGCGCAAATACAGCAGGTGGCTATTTATAACCTTTTGGGTCAGCGGGTATACCAGCAGCCCATAGCTGCCGGTGTAAAAGAAATACAGATACCTACCTCGTCGTTCAGTAATGGTATTTACCATGTACAGATCGAAACCAGTGTGGGTACACTTACCCGCAAATTAGAAATTGTAAGATAGGTACTGCAATTACAACGATTGCCTGATGGAGATAAAAACGGGGAGCAGCGGATAGGCTGCTCCCTGTTTTATAAGGTATAAAAGACATTAGTGTTCGTATGCCAGTGAAAACTCGTTATTATTTACTATCGTAGGCCCATCGGATGTAGGTGGAACCCCATGTAAAGCCACCGCCAAAAGCTGCCAGGATCAGGTTATCTCCTTTCCGAAGCTTGTTTTCCCACTCCCAAAGACAAAGCGGTAGTGTGCCGCTGGTCGTATTACCAAAGCGCTGGATATTCAACATCACTTTTTCTGCCGGCAGGTTCATACGTTCCGCTGTAGCATTGATAATCCGAAGGTTAGCCTGGTGCGGTACCAGCCATTGAACGTCTGCACCCGTAAGACCGTTACGTTCCATGATTTCGGCTGAGACATTGGCCATATTGGTCACCGCAAATTTAAATACAGTCTGCCCTTCCTGGTATATATAATGTTCTTTTGCAGCTACAGTCTCCATGCTGGCAGGCCGGGCAGAGCCGCCTGCTTTCTGGTGCAGGTGTACCCATCCGTTACCGTCGCTTTTTAAAATGCTGTCGATAATCCCGTTCCCTTCTTCGTTGGCCTCCAGCAATACCGCACCCGCTCCATCGCCAAAGATAATGCAGGTGCTGCGGTCTTCATAATCCACTATGGAACTCATTTTATCCGCACCTACCACAATCACGCGCTTGTGCCGGCCGCTTTCAATAAACTGGGCACCCGTGTTCAGGGCATAAAGAAATCCGCTGCAAGCGGCACTGATGTCGTAACTGAAACTATTAGTAAGACCACAATTGGCTGCTACCAGATTGGCAGTAGCCGGAAACTGCATGTCTGGTGTGGTGGTTGCACAAATCAGCAAATCGATGCTAAGCGGATCTATTTGATGCTTGTACATCATGTTTTTTACTGCCTCGGTAGCCAAATGGGAAGTACCTTTGCCCGCCTCCTTTAATATACGTCGTTCTTTAATACCGGTCCGGGTGGTGATCCACTCGTCTGTAGTATCTACAATGGTTTCTAACTCCTGGTTGGTCAGAATATATTCCGGCACGTAACCACCTACAGCGGTAATAGCTGCATGCATCTTTCCCATTAAAAAAATTTTTGTAAAAAACAAAGGTAATAGAATTTTACAATTCCATTACACGTTCATACCGCCACATACGCTCAGTACCTGCCCTGTTACATAAGTACTCAAATCTGATGCCAGAAACAAGGCTACATCAGCTACTTCCTCCGGTTTTCCAAAGCGCTGCAGCGGAATCTTTTCAAACCAGGGATTGCTTTCGCCTTCCTTCAGATAGTGGGTCATATCCGTTTCAATAAAGCCCGGTGCGATGGCGTTACAACGCACGTTCCTGCTTCCCAATTCCTGGGCAACTGACTTAGTAAAGCCTATAATACCGGCTTTAGATGCGGCGTAGCTGCTTTGTCCTGGATTCCCTTTTATACCCACTATAGAACTCATATTGATGATGCTGCCTGCCCTGGCTTTCATCATGGGACGGATAACCTGCTTGGTCAGGTTAAACACTGATTTCAAATTTGCCTGCATCACCTCATCCCACTGTTCGGGCCCCACCCTCAAGAGCAAATTATCACGGGAAATACCAGCATTGTTTACACAAATGTCTACACCACCGAATTCCTTCACTACATCGGCGGCCAGCGCTTCAGCTGCAGCATATTCAGCTGCATCACTTTTATAAGCCTTTACCCGCACACCCATAGCGCTTACCTTTTCTTCAAGGGCTTTAGCCTTTTCGTCAGAGGAGAGGTAAGTAAAGGCAATATCAGCACCTTGTGCTGCAAATTTCAGTACAATGGCTTCACCAATGCCGCGACTGCCTCCGGTAACCAATGCTGTTTTTTGTTCCAGTAATTTCATTTGTGAAAAATTTTATTTTTATGGGCTACATACTCCGGCAACAAAAAATTAATTCCGTCCGGATGCTTGCTGCCAATCGTAGCGCTAAAGTAAACTTTATGATTGAAAAAGGCTACTTTTGGCAGCCTGAGACCCCAAAAAAGTAGCTGTGTCCCGAATCTTTATCGTCTTACGCACATTCCTGTCCGGCGCTTCCGGCAATAGCTTGAAAGGCTTACTTATGCTGCTCTTCCTGGCTTTAGCTACCAAGGTAAATGCACAGCCGCACTTGTTCGATTTATCCCTTTCTGCTGAGAAGATGATTCTGGGCACGATCAGCAAGGTCGAAGACCATCACTTTTACCTGGAATACATTGAGGGCAGTAAGAAGCAACGCATTAGGGTAGCCAAATGGAAATATACTGCCCAGTCACCCCGATTTGCACCTTACACTCCGGGTCAGAAATTGCTCGCGTTTATTTCCTATTATAACGGTGATTTCCGCCTGCTCGACGGCGGCGCAGAACTACCGCTCATCAAAGACAGTGTGGTAATCCCCATGAGCTATTTTACACCTAAGGTGCAGCAGGCTTTGCTGCCACAGGGGGCCGCAGCAGCAAAGTATAAGGAGCAGCAGACCTTTATTGTGGCGGGCAAGCCTGTCTTTGGCTTGCGTTTTCAGGCAATTTACCTCTACCGCAATATGCTCACATTCAGAAAATGCTACCAGATCATCCTTAAAAAAGATCCGTTGATGGCAGGACCGCATTGTTTTAACTTTTTTGACCGGCTGACTGCCGACCGTTTAAACGCAGCCAAACGATCATCAACCTTAGTCCGCCTCTTATATAATGATATGGAAGAAGCGCAAAAAGTCAATTGCCGAAAGTAACGATCGTCCTGGAAAACCGGGATATATAAGCTACTTCTCTATTTCCTGCACGAGCTTTGGCTTTCTTTTCCTATTTTTGAAGGCACAATTATTTGAACGCATGAACGTTAAACAACTTTCTATGTTGGCGCTGGGTATCAG
>JBEBUO010000241.1:0-3449 GCA_040393285.1 Taibaiella helva
AGTAAAGTGCTGGATCAGACGCCATATGCTTATGGCAGCCGTTTTGAAGATGGCGCCGGCTCCAACCCGGAGGAGCTGATAGCCGCAGCACATGCCGGATGCTTTACCATGCAATTGAGTTTTAATATAGATAAGGCCGGATACACGGCAGGCCGGCTAAGCACCGATTGTGTCATCACACTCGAAGAGGGAAGTATCACAGAGTCGAAACTTACCTTGCGGGCAGAGGTGCCGGAGATGCCCCAGGATAAGTTTGACGAAGCAGTAGCACATGCGGAGAAGAACTGTCCCGTATCGAAATTATTGGATACACGCATCTCTGTTACCGCCAGCCTCAACGCATAGCTGGTGAGCCGTCACTGAGCTAGGAATCTGGGTTCAACTGTCTCTTCTTTAGCGATTAAAGCGCATTTCGTGTTCCAGGGTCACGGGCAATACGGGTAGCTCATGCCTGGGCAGCAGGAAGGAGGTAAGCTCTGCCAGTTCTTTAAAAACAGCATGGCTGTCCGCCGCTGCTTTCAGGTAGCCGGCACCTGTACTGCCGCCCGTACCTACCCGTTTGCCAATAGTACGTTGCACCATATGGATGTGGCGGTGACGCCACATGGACATCAGCTCATCTATTTCCAATAAAGTACTCAATAATTCAAAAGGCAGGTGCATCAGCGGATAGTCGCGATACAGCATGATAAACAAAGCACTCCGGCTGGCTTTACAACTCAGTCTGCGGTCTTTTGGATAGTTTTCCTCGTGTATAAATAACTGGTCGAAAGCATCCAGGTTCTGCTTTTCCGCAGGTAGCAAGCCTTTGGCGTATACTTCCCGGTATGATTGCCAGAACGGATGTGCTGCTGCCGGCTGGCTGCCATCCACGTTCCAGTACGAGGGCAAGGTGAAGGGCATACGTTCCAGCCAGCGGTTTACGAGTACAATCAGTGACTCATCTTTTTCCGCATCCTTAACCCGTTGAATATCGCCTTCATTGAGCTGGGATAAGTAGTATTCTTTTCCGAAACGGTGCTCATAGGTAAGACCTAAAGCGGCTTCTACTATTTTGAACTGGATGCTTTGAAAGCCGGAGGCAGGGCGCAGCAGATCGCGGAAATCGAGAAAATCCAATGGGGTCATGGTTTCTATCACGCTGATCTGGTCCACCAGTATCTGTAGTATGGTACATATCCTTTTCAGGCGATGTACAGAATTGTAGATATCAGCAGAGTTATCCGCCACATTGGGCTGTTTGAATATCTGCCTTACAATGTTCAGCTCATGAATCACCTGTTTAAACCAGAGCTCATAAGTTTGGTGAATAATGATGAAAAGCATCTCATCGTCTGCACGTATACCTTCCTTGCCACTTTCCGTATCCTGCGCATTCAGGATTTTATCCAACTGCAAGTATTCGCTATAGTAAACTGGTGGTCTTTTGTCTGCGTTCATAGTCCCGAAATTAAGGAATTATTATTAATACCTTGTTGTCTTTTATTGCTTAGTTGTATTTCTTTTTTCGTACCACGGTAAAGATGCCACCGAGGAGCAGCAGCAGGGCAATGGGTACCAACAGGTTAATAAATTGCCATTGTGTTCGCTCTGCGGTAACACGCTTGGGATCCAGTATGCCGTTTTCAAAGCTGCGTGTACGGGCCTCCAGCAGGTTGTCCGGATTATTGAGGTAATCCATGGCATTAAGCAGGAAGCTTTTATTGTCAAACCGGTAATCGCTGAACCGGTAAATGCCCATCTCAGCCGGGCCTTGCTGCGGGTCAAATTCGTTAACCAGAAGGTCGCCGTCACCCACCACGATAATCTTGCCCGGCCGCAGGGCTTTGTCTATTTTCTGCATGCCTGTTGTATCCATCCATTGGGATAATTCCAGTGGTTGCCTACTTGCAAAGGCAGATGTAAAGTCGCCCTCAAGTAGCCATGCGGCAGGGAGATGGGCCTTTGGAAAAGTAGCCGGGTTCAATTGGTCTAAGGCAGATTCCAGCAAGATAGGTAAAGGTGCGGCTTCCGTCTTGCTGTATTTAGAGGAAGCCAGCAAGACGGTTTTTTTAATATCCGGGTCATTGGCATTGGTATCGATGCTGCTCACAAAGCGCGCCAGGATGCCATTGGTATTTTTAGCGATGGGATGATCGCTGCCCGGTTTCAAAACCGGGAAATAGATCCAGGGGAAAATGCTCGTCTGGGCGTTTTCGCCGGGCGACTTCAGCGGTACACCCGCATAGTCTACCGCATCCAGAATGAGGTTGGTATTGATCCGAAAGCCATAATTAAAGAACAGGTCACTCATGTTCAGGTCTACCGGCATGGCGTTAAAGCGACCCGTTTGCAGGCTATCAATGGTCCCGGTTACTGCATTAATGGAAAGAAAGATATGGCCGCCCCGCATCAGGTATTGGTCAATCTTGAATTTATCTATTTCAGAAAAGGCCTTCATGGGCCGGTTAATGATAATGGAGCTGTAGGTCTCCGGTATCTCCATATGGGCCTGCAGGTTGAAGGTATCCAGCCGGTATAAGCGACCCAGGGTGCCAAAAGCCGACCACACGCTAAGACCAAATTCCTCTTCATTACCGGTGAGGTAAGCGACTGCGGGTATTTCTTTTCGCATGACCTGCTGAATGGCATTGGCCAGGTTGTATTCCAACAGCATTTCCGAACGGCTCAGGATTTTCCGGCTCAGCTCCATGGTATTGGTTTCCTGTAGGAAAACAGGGAAAGCCTGTGTATGCCCCTGCTCGTCGAGTATGCTGACCAAGGCCCAGGGAAAAATCATCTTTTGGGTATTCCCCTTTTTGCCGGCACTTACCGTAACGGGAATGCCCGTCATTTTATATTGCGCCAGGGTATGTAGTGCCAGGGTATCATTGTCCAGCGGGTCGGTAAAGCGATAGATCACCTGGTTATTACTCAGGTCGCGAAACTGGCGTAGTAAGGATGCGGTGGAATTGGAAAGGCTTTGAAAAGCAGCAGGCAGGTCCTCGCCGGTCAAAAATACCTCTATCCGGATTTTATGATCCAGGCGCTGCAGCATTTGTTTTGTGGCCGGGGTTAAGGTGTATCTCTTGTCTTTGGTCAGGTCCAGTTGCCCATGAAAATAATAAGCCGCTATATTGCAACCAATAAGGACTGCCGTCAGGGCAATCAGCCATCGGCCGTACCTGTTTGTTTTTTTTGCTCTCTTTGCTTGCTCAGACATATCTTTTGTTCAATCAGGCAAAAATATCAAAAGCAGCGGGTATTTGCTAATTTTAGATTTGCCGGAAATGGCCCGATCGCTGTGGGCCGACAGCTGAGCAAATCAGCCTGATCGCAGAAAAATACACTTATCGTCCCCGTTCCTTTTCCCATTCCTTGCGGTGCTTGCGCAAGGGGTGATCTTTGCTTTTGTTGAATATTTTGACCCCGTTTTCCCGGCCGGCACGTAAAGCCCTTTGTTCTTCTTC
>JBEBUO010000242.1:0-3425 GCA_040393285.1 Taibaiella helva
GAGGTGCTTTGATCTTTGGCTACATTAAAGGGCATTTTTTTTGTCTGAAGCCGGAAGGGTATATGGAGCGCCTGGCCAGTAGCAGCATCAAGTATTTCTAAAGTAGCCTCGCCTTGAAGGGCCTGACTACTGAGGTTACTGATCTTGGTACTGATTTGCATAGTGTCTCCCTGCCGTAAAAAGCGAGGCAGGTTAGGCACCACCATGAGCTCTTTTTGTGTACGCACCTGGCCTTCGAGATAGCCGGTACGCCAGTCTTTTGTATGCGCAAAGGCCATCAATTTCCATGCGGTAAGGGCTTCTGGTAGGGTGAAATTTATACGTATATGCCCATCTGCATCTGTATGCAATTGGGGGAAAAAGAAAGCTGTTTCCTGTAGGTTACGGCGTATTTGCAGCGGTGCCTGAGGTGTCCCGGTGGTGCTCACTTCTTCATTTTTTTTCATTGCCGGCGGGGTGAACTTAACGGTTGATTGCTGCACGGCATCGGCATTTGATTCTTCGTTGACCGGGTTCATGTTCATACTTGTCATGTAAACACGTCCGCCGGCGCTCCTTCGGGATATGCCATAACGGCCTTCGAGACCGGAGATAGCGTCGTATTTTTTTTCATAGGTTTCGTAGGTAGGGCCCTTAATGTTTTGAAATGGCCGCCCGTATGCCGTGCCAAATCCGGGTTGGCTCCAGCGGTCGGTTTTATAGCTTACCGGGAATAACTTATCCCAGGACCAGCGATGTATTTGAAAAGCATCTAGCGAAGCGTCGTACATGCCGGCTATCATTTCTGCGGCAATTTTTTCGCTTTGGCTACCTTTAATCGTTAAGGTCCACTGCTCCTTTACGCCAGGCAGCAGCTTATCCCTGTGTGTGGCCCATTCCAGTTTCAATTCTTTATCTGTCCAGGGTATGTCTATGTATTTGCTTGCTGTGTATACCCGGTTATTGGCTACATACAGCCATGAAAAGTTAAGACCGCCTTGGTGATCGGGACGCAGTTTGATCCGGATTGGGTTCCCGCCATCACTGATTTGGCCCGATTGGCGTAGTAAGTACGGATTTTCTATACCTGTAGCCAGCCATAATTCAAGGGTATCACCGGGCTGGTAAGTATCCTGCTTGGTATAAGTAAGGAAGTCCTTTTGCACAGGTTCTTTTTTTCCAGCTCCCCATACATGTGTGTACTTCTTTTCTACAATTTCATTGCCCTGTGCATCTTTCGTTTTCAATTCGATGAGGTACCAGCCGTTTTTATACCAGGTTGGAGCAGGCAATACCACTTGTCCTGATGCCGTGCTGGTAAGGCTATGTGCATACACCGTCTCGGCTTCCGTCCAGTTCATTGCATTGCTTTCTTCCTTGTATTCATCCAAAGGGAAGTAGCTACGAAATGTGGCCTCGTCAAGGCTGTATTGGTCCGGCTTTTCCCACAGGCGTTTGCGGAATAAGCCGGGAAATTGAAGTGCTGCAATCCGTAGCTCCAGGGTAGCCGGTACAAAAACACCATTCAGGTTTTGGGTCAATACATTAATCGTATCCAGGTCTTCAGGCCTGCTTTCCTCCGCAATATCACTTACTATTTGTAAGGAACGGTAACCCGATTGTACATTGATCTCTCCGCTTCGTGTTTCTCCGTTGAGGTCCGTGATGTCTGCATAAATGGTATAGCTGAATACAGGAAGCGCTTGCTCGGCTATAGCGGCATCCGGCAGGGTAGTAAAGGGAATGGTGAACTTGCCGGCCTCATCAGTAATAGTATTGCCATTGGCTATTTCCATTTCAGGTGATCGGGGCATACCCCATCGGTAATAACACCAGTAGTAAGGGAATCTGGCCTGCCTTACAACACGATATTTTACAGAGGCCCCGCCAATAGTATTGCCTGCATATGCTTTGGCACTTCCTTTTATAATCACTTCTGTATTTAAGGCATAGCTTTCCTTCAGACTGTCAAATGACACAAAAAACTTGGGGCGTTTATATTCTTCTACTGAGAAGCCGGAGCTGCCATGTTCATTGCCGATACTCATGTAGCCGGTTAGCCCTGTTTCAGGAGCTACAAAGCTGCCTGATACAGATCCGAATTCGTTGGTGGTAAGCTCCTTTGTGTCTATTTTTTGTTGGTTGGCATCATAAAAGGTTACCGTAGTTTTCGTACTGCCCATCACCTGATTCTCCCTTCCGTTTTGCTTACTTTTTAGCATGATGCCTTTAAAGTAGATTGTTTGTCCGGGTCGGTAAAGGCTGCGGTCGGTGAAGAAAAATGTTCTCATCTCATCTGCATGACCTGATGACGTATACCTGTTTCCGACAATGTTTTCCTGAATATGCAAGGTGTCACTATCATGAATAACTGAAACCCTGTTGTGCGTGTAGGCGTACCGCCCCTCACTTTTTGGTGAAGGGATAGTGGCTTCACCTGTTGCGCCGCTGTGTGTTACTCCTGTGCTTTCATACAAGTATTTTTGATTTTTGCTGTCCCATTGCTGCCGGTAAAAAGTAAGCTTAGCTTGGGCTAATGGTTGGCCGGTTTTTCGGTGTAGGGTGTAAGCAATTGATCCGGTGTCGGAGCTACTTGTAACGAGACTGATGTGGGATATTTGTATGGGAATAACGGAAAGCAACTGTTCCTGTGCGTCTATGTTTTCTTTAAGGGCAGCTACCACCAGGTAAGCGCCCTTTGGAAGTGCATCTATTTTTAATTCGGTACTGTGCGCTTTCATGTCACCGGCACCAGGAAGTTGGTGTAAGACAGATTTTAACGGTTTTAGCTGACGTAAGCGGGGTAGCCATTGCTTGTTGATATCATTGTATTGAAATAAGTCCATGTCTTGAGCTACTCGATAGACATTCAGATAGACCTGAGGTACATTCTTGTACCGGACCAACACCTTAATGTTTTCGTCTGGTACATATACTTCCTCTGCCTGTAAATCCAGCTCTTTTTGTTCCAGGCTATGCATCAGGTTTTTAGCACCTATCCCTGCTTCCGTATGAGGAAATTCCTCGGCTATCTGACTTAATTGTGTATGTAATTCAGGCGTGGAAGACCTGTTTTTTTCTACATCTGTCGCGTTGTCGTCCTCTGCTTGAAGCAAGAGTGCTATTTTGCTTAAGCGTGCCCTTGCCCCGGCCGGATGCTTGGGATATTGTTTTGCTAATTGATCAAGTGCTTCCTGGTACAGCCGGTATTTGTCAGGATGGACGGAATGTGTATAAACAAATTCAAGACGATTCAGGTCTGCATCCACAAGGGCGTCAGGTTGTTCGTCGTGTAAATGAAATTGCAACACCTCCTGATATAGCTTTAACGCCCTGAAATGAAGCGACATACTATCGGCTACCTGTTCTGTTGTCGTGATAAAATTTGTTGCCGGGTTAAACCAGTGGGGGGATAATATCTGGAACTTGAAAGCAGGCTGAATGAT
>JBEBUO010000243.1:0-3418 GCA_040393285.1 Taibaiella helva
CTCAGATTTTTGATGATCTGGCGTTTATTGATCCACCAGGCGCCTTTGGCGGTGTAGAAGATAATATCATTGCCCAGGCTTTCCGCTTTTACGATATCCTGGCTGGATAGGCTTGCCGGCTTGCCTAGCTGCTTATCACTTACCCTCCAGGCATCTGCATTTACTTTTTGAAATACTTCATGATTGCCGTGTGACTCCGCTTTTAGCGATTTAGAAGGCAGAAGTAATACTTCTTCGTTGGTTATGAAAAGATAGGTTTGCTGCTGATCCAGCTCGATGATAGACTGTATTCGGGCATTTTGCTGTCCCACGTAAGAAAACGTGGGCGTTTCACTATGGCTATGCCCGCTTGCATGACTACTTTTATAGGAGAGGTTGTCCGGCATAGCTACCCATACATTATTATGATTATCGGGGAAGAGCTGTTCTACTATATTGTCGGGCAATTCATAACCACTGTGCCCCTCTTCAGCATACCGGATGATTTCCATAGTAGCGGCATTGATCTTGTACAGACCGATGTTTGACCCTAGGAAAACGGTACTGTCGGCCGTGCTGACAAGCGCATTGACCCCATTGGTATTCAAAGCCAGTACCGGCTCTTGTGCTATATGGGCAAGGGTGTACGTGCCGGCAAAGGAAGTGCCTATCCATAATTTACCTGTAGCATCTACAGTCAGGACATTTATTTTCTGCTGCGGTAAAAGTGTATCCTTTGCTTGCTTACTTGCCTGGTCGAAGGTAATTACGCCTTTGGCTGATGCCAGGCATATCAGTCCGTTCCAATATACCGCATCGCTTACCGGCAAGGTGATAGGCCATACCAAGGTCAATGCGGCTTTATTTTTTTTATAGATACCCTGATCACTGATCAGAAAAAGATCGCGATTAATCCGCAAGGTTTTTACCGGTTTTCCCCCATCATACTGTAGGGCGTTTTTTTGTGCGGGCAAGGGAGCATGTAAGCTAAAGGCAGCAAGGAGTAAGTAAAGAAACTTCATCTGTTTTTTGTTGGCAAAGCAAGCCAAAAACATTTCTTTAAATACCCGGTTACGGAGATTTTACAGAAAGTTAATGCAGGCCGGAGGTAATAACTATTTAAAAATATTGCAGTAACCCTAAGCTAACATGAGGCGCGTTCCTTTGTGTAAAATCTGCTAAAAAATGAAAAGACTATTATGCGCAATAACGCTACTCGGCGCCTTTAATGCCGCTAAAGCACAGTCCGATGAACCCCGGAATGTGATCATGTACATCGGGGATGGTTTTGGTATTTCTGCTAAGACGGCTGCCAGGATGTCTTTGGGTCAGGGTACTGAAGGCAAAAGATTTACAGACGATCCGGGATTTCATATCCTTGCTCTGGATAAATTGAAATTCAATGGCACCTTAACGACACATAGCCTGAACTCCTGGATTACCGATTCCGGGCCCGGCGCATCTGCCTATGCAAGTGGCAAGGCCGGCAAGCTGGATAATGAGGCGATCTCCTATAACGTAGGTAGCGGCGAATCCATAGAAACCATCCTGGAGAAGGCAAAAAAAATGGGCTATGCAGTGGGCCTGGTTACCACCACAAGGGTAACGCATGCTACCCCGGCTACTTTTGGATCGCATATATGGTTTCGCGATCTGGAAGACTATATCGCAGCACAGTATATTTGTGCTACCCAGGGACAGTATGAAGCCATTTTCAATGATGATCAGTCGCTGATTGCCCCCTATGATTCAACCCGTGACTGGAAACTGCCGGAACCCAAACATGACGTAGAGATAGATGTTATTTTGGGCGGGGGCTCTCGTCATTTCTTACCCAGAAATCTGGCCGATACGATTTTAGATGCCAACGGTATGCCTGTTACCGATGCAGCAGGGAATGTCGTTATCCAGGTGGGGAAACGTGCAGACAGCGTTAACCTGATTGAACATGCTCAGGGCAGGGGATATGTTTATCTGAATAGTCGCGATGCCCTTCTGAACCTGGACACGACGCAATTTGGTCCGGATAATGATGCCAAGTTAATCGGTTTGTTTAACGCCTCTCATGTGAATTATGAACAGGACCGGCAAATGAATGCGGCCTGGGAGCCTTCCCTGCCTGAAATGACGGAAATGGCGATTAAAGTACTTCGTGCCAAGGGAGGAAACAAAGGCTTCTTTTTACTTGTAGAAGGAGGCAGAATTGACCACCTGGAACATGCGAATAGCGGAGCCATATCTGTAGTGGAAGGACCCACCAACAATGTATATGTGGTAGATGCAGACAAACGTTCCTACGTGGGTGGTGGAGAAGCTATCTATGGCGTTACGCCGACCACACCCAGACATGACTCAATATATGGCTCCGATTATTTAATAAAAGAAGTGCTGGCCTTCGACTATGCCGTAGCACAGGGACGTAAGTTACTGGCTGATGAAAACAGCAAGACTTTGATTTTTTCCAGTTCCGACCATGAGTGTGGCGGCGCTGCCATTGTAGGGCTACACGACCATGAAAATGCACAAAGCAACGATACCTATATCCGTACCTATGCCATGGGGCCCAGGCAAAATGGGGTGAATGCAACTTCAAGCGGACCCGCTAATGCCTTTACTGTAGCGGCGCCTACCAACCTGGAACGCGGGGATATTGATTACCAAACCAACAGTCCTCATGGCTGGTACCCTAACTATACCACTTATACCTTCCAGGGCCGTCCTGAGTTATGGCCACGGGTAGATACCGCCGGAAGGAGAATTGTTGTGTCTTATGCGTCCAACCCGATTACCAATGGTAATGGTGATATTGCAGGCGGCACACCGGGCAACCATACACCTATGGATGTGTGGGTAGGTGCAGAGGATAATGATGGTGGCACCTTTGCCGGGCAAATTGCCGGCCAGGGACAGTTGGACAATACCTTTCTGACCCATATTATGGCTGAGTTTTTAGCCGTGGACAATACAGGATTAAAACCTGTACCTGCGGAAAATGAACTGGGTTCTTTACAGTTGTACCCCAACCCTGCGACTGACGGTTTTAATATAGCGCTCATGTTAAAAGAAAGCGCTTACGTGAATATGTATGTGGTCAATGTTTCGGGTCATAAAATAGCACAGATGAGCAATGGGAAGTTGGCAAAAGGCAGTCATACCTTAAGCGTCCCCACTTCCGGTTGGGCTTCCGGGGTGTATTTTGTAATGGCTAAAAGCAATAAAGGCGCGCTAAGCAAAAAGCTGGTGCTGCAAAAATAGATTGAAGCAAGCATATTTTTAGGAAGCTGTCTGACAAGGGCAGCTTCCTTTTGTGTTTGGGGGGCTGCGCCATTTATTACCTAATTCCCTGCTGGCGCGAATCTCTTCACCGCTAGGCGCGAACCTTCTCGGCGAAGCCAACCGCAGCTCAGCGAAGCTAACCGTAGCTCGGCGAAGCCAATCC
>JBEBUO010000244.1:0-3389 GCA_040393285.1 Taibaiella helva
CCACGGCGTACAGGCGCTACCTTTGGTGCCTCCAGGCTAACGATCTGAACCGGCGACTCGACCTGAGTACCTCCGGCCAATGAAGCAGATAAATAGACTTCCTGCTCCCAACCTTCTTCATACCAATTACCACCTTTATCCCGAAGTGTCGGACTTAAGGATACCTTCCTGCTCACGATACCGGAAGCGTCCTCAACCCTTACACGGGCATTACGCCATAAAAGATCGTCACTATCCACCCAACTGTCCTTTCCCATATCCTCCTCCCACAATTCCATCTTCAATTCCTGACCCACCATATTCTCAGTGGTCACTTGCAGGGTAACACTTTGCCCGTAATGTGCTTTACCGCTAATAACAGCGCCTTCCGCATCAAGTATTGCTGCTTTCACAATTCTCGGAGGCCCCTGTTGCGGACGCACGATGAGGCCGGGAGGTGCTTTTACTTCCGGATTGTACCTGTATGCCTCAATGAGGAATTCATGACCGTAGGCAATCTGCCCGAAAGAATACGTTACGCTTCGTCCCTTCTTAACAGGACCGTTTACTTTCTTCCATTCGCCTGATGCCTGCTTTTTATACAATACCCAGCTTATATCGTTGTCGCCTATACTGGAAACGGCACCTTCGTAAAGCGAAGTAACGGCGTAATGATACGTCTTACCGATCTCCGGCCTCGTAGCACCGCTAATGGACTTAATGCCTTTTTTCGTGATCACAACACTCATAAATTATAAGGTTTAATGGTAATAAGCCCGGCCCTCCAACTCATCTTCTATCTCTTGGGTATCCACCAGGGGGTTGAGCTGGGATTGCACACGCTTATCCGATTTTTTCACATCACTATCTGGCGCGGTTACCGTCTGGCCATGCCATACAATCTCAATACAAGGATTACCGCCCACGGGGCATATGGCTTTGCTGTCCTCCGTCAGTACTTTGCCTTTGTGTGTCAGGGTAATTTTATCATAAAAGTCTTTCCATTCCTGAATCACAGGTTGACAAGGTTTGTTGTTCATCTTGGAACAGGAACCGAATGTGTTTAGCTCCAGCGTACTACTACCAATATCCTTAGTACTGGCGATCAACTTTTTGCTCCCCTTACCATCATTGGCATATTCCTTTGTATGGGACAGCACTTTCAAACGGTCAGGTGCCGTGCCATACTGACACTTACATAAAGCCCCCTGTACTATTAAAAATTTCTCGCTCATAGCATACTAATTTAACGCCATCATACGGGTATATTGAACGGTGCAAAATCCTCGTCCCCCAGCATGGCTTGTTGATTTCGGGAAAGTTTTACCGCTACCCTGGTAAATTCCTCCTCGCTTTGCGCTATATTTATGTTCCCTTCCAGGCGTTCAAGCAGGCCCCCTGCATCGAACTGACAATCCAAAGCAACCGATCCCGGACAGTCCTGCTTGCCTTCGTCGGGGGGACTTGCCCGGGCATAAACGATATCACTGTATGTTCTTTTGTCTATGCTTTTTCCGGCAACCTGAATATGAAAACCCACACCCTCCTCACGTATCGTACGTTCACAGCTAAACGCAACAGCATGGCTATTGGGTACCAGACTGAAGCTGTGCTGCAACTGCACGACCTGAGCCTTCCGGTGCTGCTCGTAGAATGGGAAAAAAAACAACTGATAAAACAAATTATTCCGGAGCAAGTTACGCAACGTATGCTGATGGCCTACAGCCTGATCCATTTGCTCCAGTAGCAAATCAATGGCTTTGCCTTCAAAGTTGAGCTGGATCCATTTTCTCGCCTGCTGCCAGCGCTTCATCACCACTTGCTGGTCGGCTACGGCTACAAAGCGCCCATCGTTAGCATCTTTTATTACCGTAAGCGGGTAAAGGCTCCTCCCGCTCAATTCCAGGCATTTATCAAATTGGCGAAGGGTAAGGGGTATATTGCTTTGCACGGGCAACACGTTAAGCAACAGCTGCGGAAAATCACCCACGTTCAGCTGCCTTAAATTTACACGGAAGCACAGTGGTAAGGCAGCTGCCGATCTGTTGTCATGATAGGTAAAATCCACCTGGTATTGGACCGCTGCCCCCAGCCTGCTCAGGCTATGGTCACGCACCGGATTATATGTTTCACCTGTTAGCATACCATGGTCATTAATCAAGGAAGCAGACAACAACACCAGGAAGGAGTTCTGGCTGCCTAATTTTCCTCTATGGGTACTATCGTATTTTCTTCGTTCAGCAATATCTTCCTGTCACTATCCCTGACGATCATTTTTCTAAACACATAAGTGCCTTCCTGCAAGCCTTCCTGTCCTGTATTCCACTCCAGGACCCAAATATGGGTCTTATATTCATCAGAAAACAATCTTTTGAGATGTCCGTTCCGTCGCAAATTCACTTGATGCCGATTACCTATTTCCAATATCTGCGCTACGCTGCTTTCGTAGTCCTTATCCTTGTCTGTAAGTTCCTCCCTGCCACCCACATAGCGTTTCCACTGCCCTATTTCCATATCAGGACCAAAGAAATACCTCACTTCTTTGAGGTCACCCTGAGCATCAAACACATATACAGTGCGGTAGCCGCCTTCCTTATCGGTATGTTCCTCCACATATTCAGCAACAATAGTTTTATCAAAGTTTTCTTCCACATACCCTTCCTGGATATGATGATATTGTTGCACAAGTGTTCCCTGCTCATTCTTGAATTCAATAACAGAAGGGTCGTCCATTATTTTGCGCTCGTAAGCCGCGATATCAAATTTTTTCATGTGATGATAGGTGTTTTGCTGAGGTGATTGTGCATTACAGGATCCTGTGCCACCCGCCAGGAGCACACAGAGGCTTAAGTAAAAAGTCCGCATTAGCTGAGTGCCTTTCTCAATTTGTCCCATTGCCATTTATAGGTTTGTCTTGCTTTGATGTCTGTACTTTGCGTATAGTAATCCATTATATTGTCTGTTTTGTATTTTTCAAAAGTGAACAGACTATCATTATCAAATGTATGGTAAAGGCCCATGGCATGTAACAGCTCATGTGTGGCCGTTGTCTTCACCGATTCAAAATCGATGCCGGCAGCCTGGGCAGTACCCTGCAGATTCAATACAAAAACGGCTTTGGATGGAATACCCTGGGCCCTACCCAACAAATAGCCACCATTACCCATTTGAATGATTTCATGAATAAAATAAACCCGGTAGTAACTGTCATAGGTGCGACCTACTGTATTACCGTTAGCAAACTTCATGGCACTCAGTTTACCATCCAGATACTGATGGATGTTGCCATTTGACCGCAATATCCGGTCAAATTGAGCATCGCCGGCAACATTAATCCGGATGGTTTTAATATCCGCGTTAATGTAGGCCTGCTTCATATAGGTCTTCAAGCGGTCTGCTTCACCTGTAGT
>JBEBUO010000245.1:0-3363 GCA_040393285.1 Taibaiella helva
TACAGCCAGCATCGCTTCACTCAGTAAAGAAGCACCATCCAGGATAATATTTTTGCTAGCTGCCACAATATCACCCAAGCCATTGTCCAGACTCATGTCCACTATGGAATAATATAACTTTACGCTTGTCGGCTCTTCTCCGAGACCTGAGGATTCCAGAGAAAAAAGATAATACTTTTGCGTATCCCCGGGCATGGGTACAATGCAGACACCTTGGGCGCCTGAATAGTAACCATTGATGCTATTACCCAATAGGCCGCTTCCATTAGGCATTACGGCATCGTTCCGGTTCCAGCAGGTACCGCCATTGGAATAAAAAAGCAGCTCCCCCGTGTTGGGGTCTGAAACAGTTGCCAGCCCCTCATCGCCCGAAGTCATTGTATTGGGATAGGCAATACTGCCGTCTTTCATATCTACCTTGATCTGCCGATATAAAGCCCATACACTGTTCTGATTTACGTATTCCGGTGTCTGGTTATAGTTGGGTTGGGCGTAAACGCCGGTAGTGAACAAACTGAGCACTAGCGTGAACAGCAGGCAGGGTAAGGTGTTCCGTTTCATAAATTGAATCATTAAAAAGTGAATAATTGGTTTAGGGATAAAATTGGGAATTGAAGAATGGCTTTTCAATTTGCTTATGCTATCTCTTGCCTGTTAAAGGCTTCCTTGAAGCCTTTAACAGGCAAGAGATCAATTTAGCACTAGCGTCAACTTGCTGCACCATGAAAGTTCGGAAGCTACCTTACCTGCCCGGATCGAAACGGAAAGAAAAAGAGACTTGTTCATATAAATAAAAGGTTAAAAAATGGATAAATACTTTTGACCGGTCATTAATCGTAAACAATAATAGGCAATTATACCTATATTGCAAATAAAAAATGAGTACTTAAACCGTATTTAACATTATTTAAGAATTATCGTGTCTGCTTTTCTAAAATGTGTGAGATGTACCGTAACAGGATTATTTACATAACAACACCGAAAATAACCTGAAATAGTAGTGGATTACGCTAAGCTTAGCGGCATAAAAAGTAATTTAAGGATAGCATCAGCTACTTAGGTATGAAATATTCAGATAGGGATATTTACCTAATAGATTTACAGTAATTCCATAAAAAATCCCGGCAACAAGCCGGGAGACACTTCGAACAGAGCCGGTAATAGTAAATCGACAGTAGCCTTATACCTTACTATAAAGGGCTACTGTCTATAAGAGACAGATAAAGGTGGCGATGCATGGAGATGGGCAGAGAAAAAACACAAACAGATGTGTACATTGAAACAGCATCAGAACAAAGCCCTACCAGTGGAGCTGAACCTGAAACAATTTTCAAGCTCGAATCCGGGATATTGATGACGGATCAAGCCATTTTACCACAGGCAGGGATGCCGGAAAGAGCTCAAAAGTTTAAGGCTGCGTTGCTTCAGCATCCGAATCACCCACCGGACCATCCCGCTCTACCGTAATGGAACACGCTGACAAGAGTGCCGCAGCAGCCCCTACAGCAGCAAAAATGGGCGCCAAAAGTACACCCGCCACCCCAACGGTGACAGGAAAACTCATCACTTCTTTACCAGACTTATCAGCTATAATGATTTTCCGGACATTACCTTCGGCAATGATTTCCCTGATCTTCTTCAATAACGCCTCGCCCTTGACGAAAAATGATTCTTTATTCATACATCTTGATTTTTGAACCATACAAAGATAAACAATTACACAGCTTCAGGGCAACGATTACCTATGCCGACAGCCAGCCCGAAACATTATGGCAGGCCGAACAACAAGAGCATGGGTACGGCCTAGCCGATGCGCAAACTATTAAGGGCTTTCACCCAATGTGAATGGCCGCAGCGCTTACAAACCGAGGTTCCGCCTATTAATAGTTCTGTCTGCCCGCAATGACTACAGGCATACATCGCCGCCTCCTCAATAACGGACAACTTCAAGGCATACGCTTTGGGAAGCACGGGTAGGCCATAACGAACCTCCTCATCTTTAAAAAAAAATACACTCATGGCACCTGTTGTCTCCATTATGGCTATGCGCACCTGACCCAAATGTTCCACATTACGCAGGCGAAGCTCCGCAAAGAATTCGTCCTGCGCAAAGGCACTCTTGGAGTTTTCCTTTACAACCAGAATACCGTCCTCCACGATATAAGTGGCAGCACCTTCTATCAGGCATTCAATAGCTTGAAACTTAGCCGCAAGCCAGGTGACCAGCCGATACGTGAGGATTACCACCACACAGACCACAACCGCCGGAACAATGGCTACATCATCATACAGCATAGGGTCGCCCGCAGACGAGCCTAAGGCCACAATAATGGCTACCTCAAAGATGGACAACTGACGTACACCCCGTTTGCCCGATACCCGTAAGACACAAAGGATAACGACGAACATAATAAAGGCCCGAAACACCACTTCCCAAAACAAACTCCAGCTCAAGTCGCTGATAAATATCTCCTGCCAGTTCATGATATTTCCTAATAATTTAAAAGCATACAGTACAGACAAAATGTAAAAGGTTCTTTACATTAATTGCAAATACACAAATGACCGCAACTTAGTTCTTTAAGACCCTATTGGATAAACCGGGCACTTTCTTCAGTTTATTATATAATGTCTTCCTGTCGATGTTGAGCACCGAAGCTGCCTTTGTTTTATTAAAATCAACCCGACGCAGCACCTCCACGATATGTTGTAACTCCGCCTTGAATGAAGTCGTCTTGAGTGAAGCTTCAAATAACTCCTCATGCGGAAGGTCTGGCACATAAGCGCCTGGAACCACCATTTCTACAGGAAGGCTGGCGGATGCAATCAGTTGATCTTCGGCAGTGAGCAGGCAGGCGCGACGGACCACATTCTTGAGCTCTCTTATATTGCCCGGCCAGGAATAATCCTTAAATAATTGAAGTACCTCAGGTTGAAAACCGGGCACCTGTTTCTGAAACTGTTCATTCGATTCGCTTAAAAAACGCGCAGCAAAAACCGGTATATCGGCTTTACGATTACGAAGCGGGGGAATAACAATCTCGAATTCATTAAGACGGTGATACAAGTCTTCCCGGAACACACCTTTCTTTACCGCCGCTCCTAAATTTTCATTTGAGGCCACAACAATCCGGACGGATACGCCAACCTCCTTCAAGGCACCCACTCTTCTGACTTTCCTTTCCTGAAGTACGCGCAGTAGAAACGTCTGCACCTCATAGTCCAGATTAGCAATTTCATCGAGAAAAAGCGTACCTCCATGCGCCTGTTCGAAAGCTCCTGCTTTAGCCTCATGAGCTCCGGTAAATGCACCTTTAGTACAGCCAAACAATTCGCTCGCGGCAAGCGCTTGCGACAGGCAGC
>JBEBUO010000246.1:0-3358 GCA_040393285.1 Taibaiella helva
ATACCCTAAGTTCTTTTTCCCTGCCTGCCTATGCCCTTCCTGATTTGCCGGCTACATCAAATTTCAGCATCGCCCATACTTACCATTTCAGCAGCTCCACACCTGATGCCCGGCCTGAAAATGATACCATCAGGCAGGTGCAGGTCTTCGACAACTATTTTGCTTACGACGACGGTACTGCGGAGCAAAGCTACTTCCTTAACCTCTTGCCCAGCGCTCCGGGCCGCACTGCGGTAGAGTATGCGTTTTATGTGCAGGATACGCTCCAGGGCCTGGCCATGCAGTTTTCCAGGCAAGTACCCAGCGGCAGCATCAAAGAGTTCTCTATTGCCATTTATCAGGACATTGCCGTTAATGGCGGCCAGGAAGAGCTGATTTACCGCGAGGATTTTCTGTTACCGCGCTACGCTGACACTGCCAATGGTTTTGTTACGTATGCCTTTGAAACACCTCAGGTATTGCCCGCAGGCAATTTTTTCATTGTCCTGATCCAACCGGCTGGCGGAATTAGCGATTCACTGTACATGGCCCTGGACGTCAACCGGGAAGAAAACAACCACCGGTACTTTGATGTAGGCGAGGGCTGGATCCCCTCTCAGATACAAGGTGCCTTACTCTGGCGTCCGCTTGCGGGGCCTCCCTTGCCGCCCTCGACCATTGAAACGCAGGAGGAAGTACTGGACATCCGCCTTTACCCCAACCCTGCCACCACAGAACTGAGACTCCAGGCCACTACCCCATTGAGCACTGGGGCCTGGTATACGATTTACGACTTACAGGGGAAAGAAGTACGACATGACCTGGTCCGGAGCAATGCGCCGATTGACATCAAGCAGCTAGCTGCCGGTATATATATATTTCAATTGGGCGACGGGAGTAAACAATTTATCCAAAAATTTGTGAAACAGTAGATAGCCTGGTACCGAAATAGCATACAGGCACCTAAGTACTGAATTCGCCGGTGTCGAACAGTTTAAGCCGGTGCCTTTGCCCCCAGTTGACCAATGTCGCAATCACCGCCCGCGTCTCTTTCCCGTATGCGGTAATGGCATAGCGTACCGTAACCGGACGGGTCGGCATTACTTCGCGGCTAACCAGCTGGTTAGCTTCCAGCATTTTCAATTCTTTAGAAAGCATTTTGGCCGAGATACCTTCAATATCCTTCTCCATTTTTTTGAAGGTGTTGGTCTCGTCCTCCCGGATCAGCAGGTAGTGCATGATGAGCAACTTCCACCTGCCGCCCAAAACGTCAAGTGTATCCAGCATGGCCATAATATCGCCGGTGCAGGCAGGGGGGTCTGTCTTAGGTTTTTTTATCATATCACTTACCTCAAAGTTACTAGTTACCCGGGATTCACTCATGCCAAAAATTGCAAATGTCGGCGGTACCTTTGTATCATAAAAAGAAAAAGGAGATGAATTATATGAAAGAGACCGTGCTTATAACTGGTGCCAACAGCTTTATCGCCCGCCACCTGACCCCTCTACTCCAGGATAGATATAAGGTCAAACTACTGACCCGAACGCCAAAGTCCGAGCATGAATATGCCTGGAATCTGGACCAATGGGAAATGGATGAAAGGGCCCTGGAGGGGGTCAACCATATCATACACCTGTCGGGGTCTAAACTTAATGACGGCACACCACTAAGTACTGAAAGAAAAAAGCTGATATATGACACCCGCATAGGTGCTGCTGATTTCCTGAGGAAGCAGCTTAAAGCCCATAGCCAGTCGCTGAAGACCTTTATATCCGCATCGGCCATAGGCTATTATGGTTTTACAGACCGCAGCCTGGAGATTGATGAACAGGGAGAAAAAGGCGTTGGCTTCAATGCCGATCTATGTGCCGACTGGGAAAGTGCGGCAGACCGCTTCAAAGAGGAACAGGTAGCCGAACATGTAGCAAAAATCAGGGTATCGTTGGTATTGGGGCCTGATGGCGGCATCTTTCCGGTATATAAAAATATGGTTGAAGCCAATCCAGGTATAGCCCTTCAAAGTAATCCGGGTGCCTACCCCTGGAATCATGTAGCTGATATGGCCGGCATATTTGCCTTTGCCCTTACGCACCAACTGGACGGTGTTTATAATTCCGTAGCGCCGCAGCCGGCTTCACTACAAGGCATCTTCCAGGCTATAGCCAACCATACATCAAAAATGCATAAGGAGATTCCCGCGTTTCAGGGGCAGCATTTGATCGCCCACAAGATCATTAACGCAGGCTATCAGTTTAAGTACCCCAACATAGAACAAGCAATAGATCAACTGCTTGCCTAATAAATAAATTTTCAAAACAAAGGAGTAATTATGAACACGAGAAAAATAGAAAAGGTGCTGACACCCAAAAACTTTAATTGGGTAGGTGATGCCTTCTACACCACTTCATTTGTGGGTACCGATATTCCAAGAAGAAGAATGGATCCCTTCTTCGCCATAGGCTACAATGCCGATATTGAATTTGAAGCCAAAGAGATTCCCAGAGGAGTAGGCGCTCACCCACATAAAGGATTCGAGACGGTAACAATCGCTTACAAAGGAAAAATAGAACATAAGGACAGCCGGGGCAACCATGGTGTTATCGGGGAAGGAGATGTACAATGGATGACGGCGGGTTCAGGCATCCTCCATCAGGAGTACCATGAAGAAAGCTTCTCTAAGCAAGGCGGCACCTTTCAGATGGTGCAGATGTGGGTCAACCTCCCTGCTAAGGACAAGGAAACGCCACCCCAGTACCAGGACCTGTTGTTCCAACACATGACCAAAGTCCCTTTAGCCCATGACGCCGGATTTGTCAACGTGGTGGCAGGCAGCTACCAGGGCCAGCAAGGCAAGGCCACTACCTTTTCCCCTATTGAACTATACAATGCATACCTGAATAAAGGTGGTGTTGCCGACTTCAGCTTCCCGAACAGCGACAATACCGCTATACTGATCATCGAAGGCGGTGTAAAGGTTAATGGAGAAAGCCTGCTGCGCCAAGACAGCTTTGCCCTTATGGAAAACGGGGCCGGCGACACCTTCAGCCTGGAGGCTACCGAAGAAAATACCATTGTACTCATCATGAGCGGCACTCCCTTAAATGAACCGATAGCGCATTACGGACCCTTTGTGATGAACACGCAGGAGCAACTGGTACAGGCTTTCGAAGACTTCCAGAACGGCAAGTTTGGTAGCTTGTAAACCATCAAGACAAATTCAGGCTACCGGATCCGGAATATTTCGTCACATGTGCTACGGATAAGGATCAATACCTGACAGCTTTTTACCACCGATGCAAAAAGGCCTCCCCAAAACATTGCGGGAGGCCTTTCTTTCACCATTACCCTATTATTTTTTGCTGGGTGCAGGCGCCCATT
>JBEBUO010000247.1:0-3352 GCA_040393285.1 Taibaiella helva
ACCATGTCTATACCTTCGCTGTCAATACTTTCGGTCACGTCGGTGCGCTGCGGACGTGCCAGGGCCAAAATGATGAGCACGACAGCGGTCACCCGCAATACGGTAAGCAGTGGCCGCCACCTGACCTTCCACGATGGCCTAAGACCACTAATTCCTTCTGTGCTGGACACCCCCATGATGGTCTCCCGCTTATGCTGCAACCGCATATAAACAAAAAGCAGCACAGGCAGCAGCAGCAATAACCACAAAAACTGCGGATTGGCGATTATAATATGATGTTGCTCCAACCACTTCATGATGCACGGCCCTCCTCTGGTTTGATCTGTGTTAAGGTAACCAGCTTCATAGCAGCATCATAGCAGGTCTCATGTTCAACCAAATCAGGATCAGCTTTCGCAAACTTCACGAGGTCGGCCGTCCTCAATATTTTTTTCAGGTCGGGGCGCACCTTGCGTAAAACAGCGCGATCGTCAGTTTGCTTTTTCAATAATGCCATCAGTTCGTCGGTAGTTTGCTCCATACAATTAAGACCAAACCGATCGTCCAGGTAATTACGGACAATGCTGCTCAGTTCAGAATAGAACAACTTTACCTTACCCTGCTGCGCGTATTGCGCTTCCTTTAATGAGGCGAGCAGACGGAAAGCCTTTTCATGTGCTTTTTCGGGAGGGGTACGTAGCACTGCCTCGGGGGCTTTAACTCGTTTATGCTTATAAAAATAGTACAGTATAAAACCTAACAGCCCCAGCAAGAGCAGTCTGGCCAGTATGATTTTCCAATAGTCGGCCCAACCCATGCGTACCGGCACAATATCTTTTATCGGCTTAAATGCAAGGGTGGTATCTACGGCAATAGTTTGCACATTAATGAGTAAGGAATCGCTATATAACACCTCTTCCTTCCCCGCACCTTGACGTATAACAACTTTAAAAGAGGGCAGATAGTAGCTACCGGAATCAAAGGCCGTTACCCGGAATTGCTCCCTGTAAATGATCTGAGCTGAGCGTTTCGGTGTGTCTATAGTTGCGGGTTCTAATAACGATAAGCCGCCAAATTCCTCAGACAAGGCCGGCCAGCTGACGGTCGATGCAGCTGTTCCCACCTCCACTTCAAGCGTCACCGTCACCGGATCACCAATAACGATTTGTTGCACATCAGCCTGAGTACGCAATACGGACTGGGCATGAGTAGGGCCCGACACCAGAAACAGTAGCAGGCTGCCAAGCAAAATCTTGTATAGAAATGTCAAATGCATGTATGCGGCTATAAATCTATAATTATCGGTTTAAGAAAAATCCCTGCAAGGCTTTTATATAATCCTCATCTGTACGTATGGACAACATCTCTGCCCCGTTCTTGCGAAACGTGCTCCGACTGTATTGTTGGTGCCGGTCGAACGCAGCACCGTAATACTGCCGCACTTTTTTATCGGAAGTATCCAGCCACTGTTGCTGCCCGGACTCAAGGTCGCGCACTCGTAACAGCCCCACGTCAGGCAACACCTCATCTGCACGGTCATACACCTGAATACCCACAAAGTCGTGACGACGGGCAGAGAGTTTTAAGGGCTCTTCAAAAGGCTTACTGATAAAATCGCTTAACAGGAAAGCTATACTCCGCTTTTTCGATACATTTTGAAAAAACCGGAGACAGGCACCAATATCCGTACCGGCAGTCTGCTCCGGCTCCAGGGTAATCATTTCACGTATGATGCGCAGGATATGGGACTTTCCCTTCTTTGGCGGAATAAACTTCTCTACTTTATCGCTGAAAAAAATAACCCCTACCTTATCATTATTGGTAATGGCAGAAAAAGAAAGTACAGCAGCAATTTCGGTAATCAGGTCGCGTTTGCTCTGCTTCATGGTACCAAATAAGGAACTGCCACTAATATCGATCAGTAACATAAGTGTAAGCTCCCGCTCCTCTTCAAACACTTTTACGAAAGGCATGGAGAAACGAGCAGTCACATTCCAGTCTATAGTGCGCACATCATCACCAGGTGAATACTCGCGCACCTCGCTAAAGGACATGCCCCTGCCTTTGAAGGCAGAATGATATTCGCCGGAAAAGATATGATTGCTGATGCCCCGCGTTCTTATTTCTATGCTCCGTACCTTTTTCAGTATCTCCGTTGTGGTCATGGCTTACTATATATTGAGCGTTGGATAGGTTCAGACCTGATGATACCTAAGGCACCTCTACAACATTAAGGATCTCATTAATAATTTGTTCGCTATTGATATTTTCCGCTTCAGCCTCATAAGTTACCCCAATACGGTGGCGCAGGACATCATGACATACGGCCCTTATATCCTCAGGGATCACATAACCACGACGCTTTATAAAGGCGTAGGCTTTGGCGGCATGGGCCAGACTAATACTGGCCCTGGGGGAACCTCCGTAAGCAATCAGGGGTTCCAGCTTAGCCAGTTTGTACTCTGCCGGATTTCGTGATGCAAAAACAATATCCAGTATATACTGCTCGATTTTCTCGTCCATATACACCTCGCGAACCAACTGGCGGGCTTGCAGGATATCCTGTGTACTCACTACGGGATTGATGCGGGCAGCACCTTGTGGATTCAGGTTTTGACGAATAATGTATTTCTCTTCTTCCTTTTTCGGATAAGTAATCACCACCTTAAGCAGAAAACGATCCACTTGAGCTTCCGGCAGCTGATAAGTACCTTCCTGCTCTATTGGATTTTGCGTAGCCAAGACCAAAAATGGCTCTGCCAGGGGATAGGTTTGATCACCAATGGTTACCTGCCGTTCCTGCATGGCTTCAAGCAGTGCACTCTGCACTTTAGCAGGCGCACGGTTAATTTCATCGGCCAGTACAAAATTCGCGAATATAGGGCCCGGACGGGCTTCAAAAGTATGCTCCTTAGGATTATAGATCATGGTACCGATCACATCGGCCGGCAAGAGATCGGGTGTAAACTGAATTCTGCTGAACTTGGCGTCTACAGCCGAGGCCAGGGACTTAATCGCCAGGGTTTTGGCCAGACCCGGTACACCTTCGAGCAAGATATGCCCCTGCGTGAGCAAACCGATGAGCAAGCGATCGACCATGTGCTTCTGCCCTACCAAAGCCTTGTTCAGTTCTATGGTCAGCAAATCAATAAAAGCACTCTGTTGATGAATACGTTCGTTAAGTTCCCGGATGTCCACGGCCGCCGGAGGCAAGGCAGATCCAATGTTTTGTTCCATATTTTTCTAACTAAAAAACTAAAATTTCCTTTACCGACAATGCGGCGTCGGTAAAATCAATGGTTCGATAAAAACTTTAACTTAAAAGGGGTAAAAATAGGAAATTCCGACGAAGTAATTTTAGTGGTTAATTTTG
>JBEBUO010000248.1:0-3347 GCA_040393285.1 Taibaiella helva
TAATCAGGTGCCGGCAGCAATAGCCACTTATTTCTACTACATCACGTTTAGGGATGAAGAAGGACGTATGCAGGAACGAAAAGGTGACTTTGTTTTGATCAAATAGATGCCAGCTTATCAGCGGCTGTAGGTCGCTCGCAGCAGAAATAGCTGCAATTACCTCTTTAACGCTATAAAGCATCTGTACAACTAAATCAGGGGCTTACTACCATAGCCTCGTGATATGGTGGCGCTGCATCCGTACTTTTTGCCCCCTTACCTCCGCATCTTTTTCGGTTGTGTGTTCCTACACTTAGTCATACAACGATAGCCGAAGCACAGCTTAGGCATTGAATGGAACGCTGCGTTTCGTCCCCTCGTTCCATTTCAAGACCAACCCTGCAAAAAGCCTTGCTAATTCACAATTGATTCGTAATTGATAATTTTGCTACGCAATAAAAAGTTAGTAATTGATGCTATCTTATCAGTGTCAACTCCCCTTTTAGCACCTGCTCCGTACCATCCAGCAAGCCCAGGCGGATATCGTAATAATACACGCCGGCATCGGCAGGCTTATCTTTATAAGTGCCGTCCCAGCCCTGGGTACCATCAATGGTATGGAATATTTTTTCGCCCCAGCGGTTAAAGATCATAAAGGCGTTCACGCCCTGGTACCCATAGTTTTCCAGGCGAAATACATCATTCATACCATCGCCATTAGGGGTAAAAGCATTGGGCAGAAACAGCTGCTCCCTGACATCAATATGCACCTCGGCCGTATCACTACAACCATACTCATTAAAGCCTACTACCTGATAGGTAATGGGTGCCTGTGGATGTGCCAGGGGATTGGGTATGGTATCGTTGTTGAGCCAGCGGGCGGGTGTCCACAGATAGGTTGTAGCGCCCTGGGCCAGCAATTGTACGGCGCCTCTGGCATTGATCGTGGTATCATTACTCACCACCAACTCCGGCTGCGGATGCCTTGTAATGGTGATGGTATCACTGCCCATACAGCCGCTGGTGTGATCTACTGCGGTTAAAACAAAGGTCTGGGTAGTGGTAATAAAGCCAGCGGTATTGGGCGAATCGGGCAGGTCGAGTGGTGCCGAAGGTGTCCAGGTGTAATCATAAGCACCGGCATAGAGTGTGGTGGCATGCAGAAAGAAATGGCCATTGCAGGTAGTGGAATCTTCGAGTGGCGGGGTAATCACCACAGGCTTCCAGATGAGTAAAGGAACCGTAGTACTGCTGGCCCCTGTGGTATAGGTGATACTACAGGAAATGGGAAATACGCTGACGCCCTGGGTAGCTACAACGGGATTAAAATACCATTGTCCTTCAGATTCATACACACCACATCCGGAGAAGGTGCCGCCGGCGGGGTTGCCGGCAAGGGCATAGTTATCATTTTCCCAACAGTACTGACCGGGCAAGGCGGAACCGTCGGCAAGGGTAATGGACTGGGCTGATGCATGGTTACCCATCAGGAAAAAAGCACATAGCCAACAAGTGGCTTTTTGAATAGACAGAAACTTCATTTAATTGTGTGATTTATTGCTTAAACATGAGTTACTACGTTTGACGGTATTTCGGAAATTTTCGCTGGGCTTCCGCCCACCGGCATATACATAGTCAGCAAAACTTCCATATCCTCCCAGCTGTATACCACACAGCTTTCTGTACTCACCTCTGTCAGGCGGCTAAATACTTCATCAAGATTTATAAGCTGATCGGACAGGACAAAGTTAAGTACTGTTGGTCAACAATAGAAAAAAAACATAGCATATTTCCTGAGGGTCATTAGTCTGCAATAGGCGTGCATCTCTTTTATTTTCAAAAAGGGAGCCGGCGCGCAGGGTCAGCGCCCCCTACCCGACCATAGCTCATTATTAAATAGTAATCCGAGATACTTGCCAGGGCTTCCTCGTTCCAGTATAATCTGCTTCTCTACTTTTTTCATCGGCTGTCTACCTTGCCATCTGGAAAAGATAAATATCGTTTGGACTTTCGCTGGTAGACATCCATGGCCGTTTATATTGGTGGTTTCAAATACCAGTTGTCCTCAGCGGTTAAGCACCTGAATCTTAAAGCTGTTCTCGTTTTGACTGAGTGGTGCACGGGGAAGAAGTAATCCTTATCCCCGTCACATTGGGTGCAAAGACATCGGGGATATCGGTATAACAATCTTTGGCTACTTCAATTACATCGGTACCGGTACAAGCCAATGGCTTATTACTTACGCTAAGGTTGTAGCTATTGAGTGCCGGCTCAGCAGCATTAAAATACAGGCCAGCATGATGGTCAAAGACCCATACCTATTCATACTGTGTATGAACCGCATAAGGAGCCATACCTGAGCATCAAGAACATCACCAAAATATAGCCCGATGCATTGTGACGCGCCTATTTTGGCTTAATCGCAAATAACAAGCCATAGGTCCACCATCCTTTTTGAAGTGCTTCATACCGTTGGATCACGTTTGTGAGGCTTCGGTGTCGCAAATCGCTTCGGAGCTTCAATAACTTTAAAAAACTATCTAGGGGCTGCATTCTTTTTGATAGGGCGGCCAGCTTTTCCAGAGAAGAGGCTACACAAGGCGTAATGTCCTCCATGTGTAACCTGGAAAAGCCGGCGTTAATCATATTTTGATGATGGTCTTCCCAGGTATCTAGTGCCGGACCACCTTTAAGCCATTGCTGTAGCAAGTGTGCGTCCTCCCTTGTGCAAGGACGTTCCGTACGGATACCATCAGCTATAACCAAGCGTCCTCCCGGCTGCAACAGACGAAACGCTTCCCTGTAAAAATCTACTCGCTCCGGAGCATGGCAAACACTTTCACAGGCCCAGATCACGGAAAAATGCTTGTCGGGATAGTCTATGTGCCAAGCATTTCCCGTGCCGCGCTCCTCTTGTTGCGATAACTGTTTTATCGTTACTCCCGGAGCAGTTTTCCTATGTTTCGGCGAGAACACGATACCTTCTACCTGCGCTTGTCGGAAAGAGCCCGAGAGCCAAAGTCCACTTCCTGCCTTGCCGTATCCTACATCAAGCACTACATCACCCGCACCTATACTTGCTTTTGCCGCCATCAGGAGGTTAAGTTGTTCCTTCAAATCCTGGGATTGCTGTTCTTGTTGATCGAAATAACCTAAATACATAGGATGTAACTATTTTTTGCACTCAAATTCATAGATTTTGCCTAACCTCATTTCCATACGCTATCCGGAGCCTATGCTCAGCCAGGCATTAGCAATCAACCGGCACACCATCATATACCTATCCAGCAGGTATGTATTGCTACTGTTTCAACGCTCGCAGTGGCTTTCCACGGATCTGGTCGTAGCTCAACACGATCAGAAAATGT
>JBEBUO010000249.1:0-3342 GCA_040393285.1 Taibaiella helva
TGTCCAGCCAGTTGCGGTAATGACGGGCGTTCGCTTCCTGTTCCTGAAGGGTTTTGGCAAAGATGTGGTAACCGGGTCTTTGCGGGTCGGCCACGAAGTAGAGGAAGTCATGTTGTTCAGGTTGCAATACCGCGTCAATGGCCGAAGCATTGGGCATGCATATGGGGCCCGGAGGCAGTCCTTTGTTTCGGTAGGTATTATAAGGTGAAACGATCATAAGGTCCTTGTAATAGACGCGCTGTACTTTTTCGGTAAACCCTTTAGCCATCTTTTTAGCAAAAATCACGGTGGGATCTGCGTCCAGTTTCATGTCAATGGCCAGCCTGTTGAGGTAAAGCTGGGCCACACGGGGCTGTTCATCTTTTTTTACCGATTCCAACTGTACAATGGAGGCCAGGGTGGTGACTTCCAAAAGGTTCATGTTCCTCTCCTGAGCTAACTGTTGCCGCTTCGTGGTCCAGAATTTGTCAAATTCCGACTGCATGCGTTGCACAAATTGTACACCTGATGTATTCCAGTGAAAATGATATGTTTCCGGGCGAAAATAGAAAAGTACTGCAGCGGAATCATGCGCTTTGCCCATGTCGGATTGCAAGATGGCATGAATGATCCGGGCAGAGTCGGTTTCGAGAAAAGGAGCTACCTTACCTGCAATTTCATAGATACTGGCGTAATTGCCGATACGTATCGCTATTTCATCCTGCGCTCCGGTAGCCAAACGTTTAAGCAAGGTTTGGTTGTTTTCCCCCTGATTTAGCGAATAGCGGCCCGGCAACACCCTGCCCGGGAAATTTCTTTTCTGTGCCAGCCAGTCAAAATGTTCGGTATTTTTAAGCAAAGGCCGAAGCGAATCGAGCACTTGTTGGTAATCGGCGCCCGTAGGAATGTACAATTTGGCATCGTCTTTTACATTAGGGGCCCACATTTTTCCATAAACATAGAATCCAAAATAACCACTAACGGCAAGCAGTACGAGTAAAAAGATAAAGCCGATCTTACGGGAGGTGGTAGTTCGCGCAGTATGTTTTTTCATAACCTGTTCTTAAAATCTTTCCTGTGATTGAAGGGGCTAAGGTAGGGATACCCTCCTGGATTTCCTGCATAAAACATCCAAAATTGATATAAAGGAGCGTCGATACAAAGCCAGCAGCGGGATATGACGTACGGAAGCTGTTTATTATAAAGATATAGGCGCATTAATTCCCCCTCTTTTCTATATGACTGCAATTTTGACAGGTCATTTGCTTAACTTTGCTTTCTTAAAAATGCATACCATGCCAGCGGAAATCAAAGTGATAGATGAAACCCGACAAGGGGAGGCTTATGCGCCTTTTGAACAGGATCCAAACGCATACAATAAAAAATTTTACATTGAAAGTTATGGCTGTCAAATGAATTTTAATGACAGCGAGATTGTAGCCTCTATATTACAAAAAGATGGCTATGGGGCTACGCGAAATGTTGAGGAAGCAGGTCTTATTCTGATCAACACCTGTTCGATCAGGGAGAAGGCGGAGCATAATGTACGGCAGCGTTTATCCGTATTCAGAAACTATAAAAAGGACAACCCCGGTATGCTGGTAGGTGTCATGGGCTGTATGGCCGAGCGCTTAAAGACGAAATGGCTGGAAGAGGAAAAGCTGGTGGATATTGTTATCGGGCCTGATGCTTATCGTAGTTTGCCCGCACTTATTGCCGAAGCCTCGGGGGGGCAGAAAGCGGTGAATGTATTGCTCAGCCGTGAGGAGACTTATTCAGATATTGCACCCGTACGCCTGGACAGTAACGGTGTCACCGCCTTTATCAGTATTATGAGGGGTTGTAATAACATGTGTACGTTCTGCGTTGTTCCTTTTACCCGTGGCCGTGAGCGCAGCCGCGATTATAGGTCTGTGTTACAGGAAGCGCAGGATTTATTTGATGCAGGCTATCGGGAAGTTACCTTACTGGGCCAGAATGTGGATAGTTATCATTTTGTGCCCGAGGATGGTAGCGAGCCTATAAATTTTGCCCGTTTGCTGGAGTTGACGGCACAGATCTCACCTTTGTTGCGGGTTCGCTTTAGTACCTCGCACCCCAAGGACATTACGGATGAGGTGCTATTTGTGATGGCCAGGTACCGCAATATTTGTAAATATATTCACCTGCCGGTACAAAGCGGCGCTACCCGTATCCTGCAATTGATGAACAGGACCTATACCCGGGAATGGTACATGAAAAAAATAGCGCGTATCCGTGAAATCATGCCGGAATGTGCTATCTCCAGTGATGTCATCACCGGCTTTTGTACAGAAACGGAACAAGACCACCAGGATACCCTTGACGTGATGAGCTATAGCCGGTACGACCTGTCCTATATGTTCTCTTACAGTGAGCGCCCGGGTACACTTGCGGAAAGACGGTATGAGGATGATGTGCCCTTGGAAATAAAGAAACGACGGCTGGCAGAAGTCATAGATCTCCAGCGGAAAATGACGACAGAAAGCTATCATAAGGATATAGGGAAAACATTCGAAGTGCTGATAGAAGGTACCAGTAAACGCAGTGATGATCAATGGAGTGGCCGTACCAGCCAGAATAAGGTTACCGTATTCCCTAAGGGGGACTTCAACTTTAAGAAAGGCGATTATGTACCTGTGTATATAGAGGCTACAACAGGCGCTACGCTCATTGGCCAGGCAGTAAGCGGGTAATATGTTTGTTTGCCGTAAAATAAACCAGTATGAAAAAATTGTTGAAACTTGAAGAGGCAGCGATGTTGTTATTAGGTATTTGGTGGTTTAGCCTGCTGCCTTTTGCCTGGTGGTGGTTCCCTCTGTTACTGCTCGCTCCGGACATCAGCATGCTCGGTTACCTGGCAGGTAATAAGGTAGGGGCTTATGTGTACAATTTCTTTCACCACAAAGCGCTTGCGGTACTGGTGCTGCTGGCCGGTATTTATTTGAAAGACGGTACCCTGCAACTGGCAGGCATTATATTATGGTCACATGCAGCTATGGACCGCCTGTTTGGCTACGGGCTGAAGACGCTGCGGGGGTTTGCCTATACCCATTTAGGCAAAATTGGCAAAGATCAATAAGGGCGAATGCAAAGGCAAGCCCGTTTTCCGGTTTATCAAAAATCAATTAATGGAATTACAAAATATAAAAAACAGGTTTGGTATTATTGGCAACGACCCTCAGTTAAACTATGCCTTACAGGTGGCGGAACAAGTAGCCAATACTGATTTGAGTGTACTCATTTTCGGGGAAAGCGGCGTCGGCAAAGAGGTATTTTCCCAGGTGATTCATAACCTGTCTCCCCGCCGGCACAACCCTTTCATTGCAGTCAATTGTGGCGCCA
>JBEBUO010000250.1:0-3338 GCA_040393285.1 Taibaiella helva
GTTTAAGGCACTATCCGGATCCGAATTTTGTAGGGTATGAATCTGGTTCAGCACCTTGTTGATACTGTCTCTTGTTTCCTTCCCTTTATTGTTTCTGTGGCCCTGGTAAAAAGGTAAATCCTGAGCCTGGGTAGCATAGGAAAAGGTAGTGAAGAACAACAGGAAAACAAAGTAGCTTTTCAAAAACATAGTCGGCTGTGCTGCTAAATCATTATTGGAATATATATATATCAATGTTGGCTGACATTTAAGTAGTTAGGCATTCGCATTAGGTCTACCCGTATTTCTACGGTAACACAAGCCGTAGCATTATGTGAAATTTGAACTTCAAAAGATGGTTTTTTATGACTTACCCGGTTATTTGTTCTTATGAGGATTTTCCTTACACATATTGCGAAAACGTTCTTCGCCGTCCTTTTAGTATTACCGATCAGGCGCACCAACAATACATTTCAGAAGTTGTTGCTTATATTCATCAAAATTTCAGTAAAGATATTTCGTTGGATGAAATAAGCAAGCGCGTCTATTCGAGTAAGTATCATTTCAGCAGAGTCTTCAAAAAATACACTTCCCGTACTCCTTACCAATACCTGATTACAGTTCGGTTAGAACATGCCCGCTTACTTTTAAGCACCTCCGCTTACCCTGTTAAAGCTATAGCAGAACGTTGTGGCTTTAAAAGACTGGACTATTTTTCTACGATGTTTAAACGAAAATTTAAATGTAGTCCCTCGCAATACCGGGAAACCTGGTCAGCTTGCAACAGTAAATAATTTCATGTCCGGGTGTTGCAATGCGACTTGTGGTTTATTGCTAACCTTACAGACATACCAAACAAACCGGTAGCATTTCCGGGTCTTACAAAAAGTCCGGACGATCAAAATCTTAATTCAACTAAAATTAAAAACATGAAAAAGACGAACTTCACATTGCTATATATGCTTGCCATCGTTTTGGCCGTAAATGCCCAGATAGCTTTACCCTATACAAACGGATTTGATAACGCAGGTGAAATTGAGGACTGGGTGCTATATAGAAAAGGGCTAACTACCATAAACGGACAACCCAGTCATACCTGGCAGCCTTATGCCTCTGCTGGCGCAGCTACGCCACCCAGCTATTTAGTACATGATTATCCTGTAGGGTATGATGGTACAGAAATGACAGATGACTGGCTGGTGAGCGAAAGCATTGATTTTACGAATGGTGCCAGGTTGTCGATGAAAACATGGATTTATGCCATAGCCGGCACCGTGCCAGGTGATGCTATTGAGGTGTATTTGTTGCAAGGCAGCCAGGATCCGGCCAACGCTATCCAAACACAGGTAGCATCACTTACTTCGATGGCGAGTGCCATGGGCAGTCTGAATACACCAATATGGAAAGATACAAGTGATATTATCATTCCGCCCACAACAGATGATGCGTACCTGGCGATCCGTTATACCTGTATCCATAATTGGTTTACTGCGGCTATTGATAACCTGGAGCTAGTGCCGGCGCCTACAAGTGTAGCCGGCGTCAGGAAGAGTCCGGTATCGGTTCAGCTTTATCCCAATCCGGCAAGCGGTACGCTGAAATGGAAAATTGCTCCGAATAGTTTGCAGCAATTATCCGCGGAAGAAGGTGTTCTTTTTAATTATACAGGAAAGGAACTAAAGCGATTTCCGGTAGCGGAGGGGTGGTTGGATATAAGTTCCTTGCAGCCTGGTTTATATTATATAAGTATAGGATCGACTATAAGGCCCTTCACGAAACGATGAAAACCTAAAATAGATTTTTTACAGTTTAAATTGAATGCATATGGTAATGAAATTAAAAACGTTTTTTCAGAAGTGGACAATAGTAGAGATAAGCTTACTCCTGGCGGTTGGGTTTGTATTGTTAAATGGCATGGAAAGACTACACGCCCAGCCGGTCAACAGCTGGATATGGGCGAATAGCGGCGCAGGGGCAGAGGTGCCTTCCAAATGTTCTAAACCAGCGCTTGACCAGGATGAAAATGCTTATATCGTCGGCAGTTTTAAAAGCAATGGTGAAGCCTTAACCTTTAGCAATAGCCCCATAGCCCTTAATGATTTCAATCCGGGTGTCTTTACGATCTTCATGGCCAAATATGACAAGGACGGGAGTTTGTTATGGGCAAAGAGTTTTAAAAGTGGTGATGCTGATGATGCGCTAATAGCCGTAGATACCTCTGGAAATATTTATTGCTCCGGAGCATACAAAGATTCGATCAATATAGATAACGTCACCCTTGATGGCAGCAGTAGCCAATACACACAATTCCTGGCAAAGTTTACCACTACCGGGGAGCTGGTATGGGCTAAAAACATTACTTCTGCAGCTCCGGGTTATTATATGTATTATGAAGCAGTAGGCATTGATGCCGATAACCATATCATGATGGCCGGTAGTTTTAACCAGAGTGATGTGCTGTTTGATCAGCTGCCGATACATAATTCCAACAACGCCGGTACCTCTTTTGACTATTTTGTAGCCCGGTTTAAACCTGATGGGAATGCCCTGTGGGCAAGCTCCGGAGGATCGCCCGATAGACACGATTTTGCAAGGTCCATCTGCATAAATTCTGCTGATGCGTTTTATGTGGGAACCACGTATGTGGATACCGGTGTAGTCGTCAACGGCGGACAAATCAGTATATATAAGTATGATAATGCGGGTATTGTTGCTTGGAACGAAGTCATAAATAGTCCTACAGGTCTGGGCTTCGGCGCTATTACCACCGACAGCGAAGGTGACCTATACCTCACAGGTAGTCATTCTGGTATGCTGGAGTTGGATAGCCTCGTTCTTGATGAAGCAGGTAGGGGGTGTTTTGTGGTTAAGTATAACCAAACAGGCGATGCAATATGGCTTAGATCCGGCACAAGTAATGCTACAGATGTGTCCGTGTTTACTACCGGTGTTGTGGTAGACCAGGCTGGCACAGTAAGTATAAGCGGCGCTTACGTGTATTCATTTGTAACACCGGTTACCACCCTTACTTTCGATACGATTACCCTGACACTTCAGGGAAACAGAGATGCTTTCCTGGCACAGTACCATAACGATGGTAGTGTAGCTGCGGCCATGAGTATCGGTGGGATATACAGCGATTTTTCCTCCGGATTAAACGCAATGAGCAATGGCACTATTTATTATACCGGTAGCTTTTATAGTCCCACCGTAGCTTTAGACAGCCTGACCTTAACTAACACCGCTAATTCGGAGGGAAATTACTATGGCAAGTTTTATATGGCGAAGTACGGCAAGCGGGAAGGAACGGGTATCAACAGGGTGTTGAACGATGCGTGGTTGAAGGTCTATCCTAACCC
>JBEBUO010000251.1:0-3308 GCA_040393285.1 Taibaiella helva
CTGGCCAGTAACAGGATCAATCCGCCGGCAGTGACTTGCACGCCTGAATTAAGTACCGGGTTGGAAGGTTTGAACCGCTTTTTGCTCAGCACGCTGCCCAGGGCCCAGGTACCCGTGGCCACGAATACAGCCAGCAATCCCCACAGGTAGGTCCTTTCCTGGATAAAAGCCAGGTTATCTTTAAAAATAAGTCCCACACCGATAAAGGCAATGATCAGGCCGGAAACGATCAGCCCGCTAAGGCGCTCATTCCTGTTCATCATCAAGTTTATCGTCACGGCTATCAGGGGCATCAGCCCACAAATAATAGCGGCCATACCACTACTGATGTATTGCTCCCCCCAGGTAACCAGACCATTGCCCATACTGATCATCAATGCGCCGATAAAGCTCTGAAACAAAAGGTTGCGCCAACTAAGGTCCATGGCCTTTTTATTGAGAAAAGCCAGGAGGAGCAGAATGATACCCGAGACGGTTTGCCGGAAGCCGGCCATAAAAAAAGGAGGAAAATGCTCAATGGCAATACGGATACCCAGATAGGTGGTACCCCAGGCGATACAAACAAAGATCAAAGCCAGGTAGGCTTTGGGATTAACCTGTCCCATAAAAAGACGGAATTGAAAAAATTCCTGTGGCGAAGGTAAATATTCCCTTCAGATGATGCATCACAGCCGGAAATAAAAGGCAGAGAAAGCGATGTACAACTGTCAAAAATCAATATCCGCGACCCCTAAAATGTCATTTTGGCAAGCTATCCGAATTTGGAACAGCAGTTGCTCTTTACCAAGTATTAAAGTAATAAAAAAACAACCCTAATAATTATGCAGGAAAAAGGCAATATTTCGATCCACACGGAGAATATCTTTCCGATCATTAAGAAGTTCTTATACTCCGACCACGAGATATTTTTGCGCGAACTGGTATCCAATGCCGTAGATGCCAGTCAAAAAATAAAACGCCTGGCCTCCCTTGGAGAATTCAAGGGTAGCCTTGGCGATCTGAAAGTGGAGGTAAAACTAGACACAGAAGCCAAAACCCTGACCATCAGCGATAAGGGCCTTGGCATGACGGTGGAAGAAATAAAGAAGTACATCAACCAGGTAGCCTTTTCCGGCGCTACCGAGTTTATGGAAAAATTTAAAGAAGCCAAAGATGCCCATGAGATTATAGGAAAATTCGGTCTGGGCTTCTACTCCGCATTTATGGTGGCCGATAAGGTAGAGATCAATACGCTTTCCTGGCAGGAAGGTGCCAGCGCTGCACGCTGGACCTGCGATGGCAGTACCGAATTTGAAATTACTGCCGGCGACCGGACAGAAAGGGGTACGGACATCGTCCTGCACATCAATGCCGATTCGGAAGAGTTTCTGGAAGAGTCGCGCATCAATGGCATTCTGAACAAATATTGTCAGTTTCTGCCCGTTCCCATCCAGTTTGGCACACGTAGCCAGCAGGAACCCGATGGCGAAGATGAAGAAGGAAAGCCTAAATATAAGTCGGTAACTGTTGACCATATCATCAACAATACAGCGCCTATCTGGGTCAAAGCCCCTACCGACTTAAAAGACGAGGATTACCTGAATTTTTATCGCGAGCTCTATCCTTTTGGCGAGGAGCCCCTGTTCTGGATCCACCTGAACGTAGACTATCCGTTTAACCTTACGGGTGTCTTGTATTTCCCGAAGGTGAAAAATGAACTGGAACTGCAACGTAATAAAATCAAGTTGTTTAGCCGGCAGGTATTCATTACGGATGAGGTAAAAGATATTGTACCCGAGTTTCTGATGCTGCTGCATGGTGTGATTGATAGCCCGGACATTCCGCTGAATGTATCACGTAGCTTCCTGCAGGCGGATAGCAATGTGAAGAAAATCAACAGTTATATCACCCGTAAAGTGGCCGATAAGCTGGCGGAGCTATACAAGGCAGATCGCAAAGCTTTTGAAGAAAAATGGAATGACATTGGCCTTTTTGTAAAATACGGCATGATTACCGAGGAGAAATTTTACGAAAAGGCTAAGGAGTTTGCCTTACTGACCAATACGGATGGCGCTCATTATACTTTGGAAGAATACAAAGAAAAAATCAGCACACCGCAAACCGACAAAGACGGTAACCTGGTTTACCTCTATACCAATGATGCGGGCAAGCAGGATACCTTTATCCGTGCTGCCACCAAAAAAGGATATGATGTACTGGTGATGAACTCGCCCATAGATCAGCATTTTATTGCCCAACTGGAGCAAAAGCTGGAAAAAACGCTCTTGAAGCGCGTGGATGCCGATGTGATGGATAAACTGATTGAAAAAGAAGAAAAAATAGAGGTCGTGCTTACTGAAGATCAGCAATCTGAAGTGAAAGCACTTTTTGAGCAGGCCATCAGCAAGCCTACCATGAATGTGAGCATTGAAGCATTGCATCCCGAGGAGCTGCCTGTAACCATCACTATGGATGAGTTTATGCGCCGCATGAAGGATATGGCCCAAAATGGTGGCGGTGGCGGTATGATGAACTTTTATGGTAGCCTACCCGACAATTATAAAGTGTCGCTTAACGGCAACCATAAGCTGATGCAACGGCTGCTGGAAGAAAAAGATGAAGCGGTCAAAACCCGGCTGGCCAAGCAGGCTTTTGATTTGGCCTTGCTCTCTCAGGGTATGCTGAGCGGCGCCGAGCTCACAGATTTTGTGAACCGGAGCGTGGCTTTAATCGGAGAATAAGTTTTGTATTCAGACATAAAAAGAGGCTGTTTCCCCAAGTACGGAGACAGCCTCTTTTTTGTGTATGCGGTTATGTCGCTTTTAGGCCAGTTCGCCCGAAAGTTCGTCCAAAAGCGCTTTCATGTCCTCTTTTTCTTCCTCAGTAAAGGGTACATCCACATCCCGTTTATTCATCAGCAAATGTCCTTCGTGGCTATCTGAGTCCATCAGCAGATTAGCGTATTTATAAATTTTAGTGAACAGGTAGCTGTACAGTTTGGGCACCGCATAATGTTCCGTGGCCGGCACGCCGGCAAAGGTAACCTTCATTACAAAAGCAGCCTGATCGTCCAGACAGGCGCGCAGGTACTCATTTTCGGGGAAAGGATTTCCGGTAGTTTCTTCCGTCCATTGCAAAAACCCTTCTTTTAATTCGTTTAGCTGCATTATAATAGATTTGTTGTTATTCCGCCACAAAAATAATTGATAATGTTATAGGCTTCTAATTAAATTTTAAACCATTTGTATTCAACAGCTTATTCAGCCTGCCCAGCCTTCCCTGTCCAGGCTCCGGTACTGTATGGCTTCTGCCACATGTTCGGGTTTAAT
>JBEBUO010000252.1:0-3306 GCA_040393285.1 Taibaiella helva
TATGTAGTTGGTGATAAAGAGCAGCCTGTTGTTTTTAAACTGAGTAAAATCAACTGATATTGCTTCATATACCACCTGCCTCCTGTTGAAGGCAGGTGGTTATTAAAAAGATTGCGTTGTGAGCAAGTTATACTTAAGTTAGCTTGGCATACTTAAATACAAAAAAAACCAGATTCATATTAAGTGTGAACCTGGTTTTTTTGTATTGATATTACCGTTTCTGAATTAAAATTTGCTTATCGAAGAAAACTGTATCCTACGTGAATCTGTATCTGGCTGGTACCCCATTTTTCATCCACTTGTGATTTGTTTCTGTTGCTCAGCCCATACACGTAACGTGCGCCGACATTTAATTTAAAAGGCAGATCGGCACGGACACCTACCAACGCCGACATATATCCGTTCTTAAAGACGTCCTCAGAAGCCTTCAGAAAGGAATTAACATCTTTTACAGAAACAACTCCCGTGTATTGCACACCCAGTTCCGCCCAAAGCACCTTAGGGGCTACCCTAATGCCTACGGTAAGTGGGATAGACAGCTCATTGAGCTTAAAAGTGCCTTCCTTGACACCTTGAGCGCTTTCATTGATGTACTGATGAAAGGCACTATTAAAGGAAGAGCCGGTAACCATAGTGGTTTGGGAAAAAAGGGCCTCGACCTGAACTTTCAACTTGGCCAGACGGACACCACCGTAGACCCCGCCAAGAAAGTTACCTTTAAAATCGCCTTCTAAAGAAGGCCCGCTTGTTTGGTTGAAGCCGGCTCCTGCTTTAATTCCCAATTCCAGCGATTGCGCCTGGACGGAAGCCGGGTGAGCCAGAAATACCGCGCTTGCAGTAAACAATCCTGTGGCAAAAAAAATGTGTTTGATAGACATAGAATGGCTGTTTTAGTGGGTAAAATACAAGGTATACATGGGCAAATGTAAGGAATTGCGGGATCTTAACGGAAATTCAGCACTTGCGGCTAACTTAGTTCAATGAGGGTGATTTCCGGAAGGATACCCAGACGCCCCGGGTAGCCGATAAAACCATATCCCACATTAACATACAAATGTTGCCGGGCCGCGGTGTACAGGCCCGCCCATTGCTTATACATGTACTGCACAGGGCTCCATTGCAACCAGGGAATACGAATACCGAATTGCATGCCATGCGTATGTCCGCTAAGGGTAAGATCAATATCAGTATAGGCCTTGCATACTTCTGCATCCCAGTGTGAGGGGTCATGACTCATCAGGATCTTAGGTATCTCCAAGGACTCCAGTCCTCTATAGGCCGCTGTTAAACGGCCATGGCGCGGAAACCGTGCAGAAGCGCTCCAGTTTTCAACGCCGATAAGCGCTATTTGCTGCCCTTCCTTTTGCAAAAGCACATGCTCGTTCATTAAAAGCCGCCAGCCCATATCAGCCTGATGTTGCTTCAGGTCTTCCAGGTTTTGTGACTTTTCTGCGGCTGAAGGCCAGGCGTGATAATCTCCGTAGTCATGGTTGCCCAGTATGGAATAGACGCCCATGGGCGCTTTAAGCTTGCTGAAAATTGCTTTATACGGTTCAATTTCTGTAGCCAGGTTATTGACCAGGTCGCCGGTGAAAAGGATCAGGTCGGGCTGCTGCTCCATGATGAGGGCGACACCTTTGGCTACAGCCTCCTGGTCGTCAAAGCTACCCGCGTGAATATCAGAAATGTGTATGATTTTGAGGCCCCTAAACGCCTCCGGCAAATGGGCTAATTGAAGACGTACCTTCTTTAGCCGGTACCGATACCGGTTACTTGTACCCCACATAAAGGCGCCAAGAAAAAGACCGCCGGTAAGGAGGGCCATATTGGCCATAAAGGTGGAGCGGCTGATACGCAAAGCAGTATTGCTGCGCTCAGGACCTTGAGGTAGTAAAACACTTACCTGTTTAAACATCCAGGTAAACAAGCGGCGCAGGTCATCAAGCAACATGAAGGTGGCCATGATCAGCTTGGCTACCAGAAATCCCATGATAAAGGCAATCAGGATTACACGTAGGGTATCGGGCCAGTTTTTAAATTGGGACCGGAAACTAAACATACCAATCCAAACCACAATTGAAAACAGCAGATAAATGCCTGTAATGATAAACCTGGCCGTCCTTCCTGCTCCCCTAATCGCCAATTGTATCGCTATGAAACTATAAAATTCGATCAGTAGAAAAATGCCAATGGATATCAGTAATCCCGCAGGTAAACGCATAAGTTCAGTTTTATACTCCGGTAGCTTCAAAACTTACAAATATAGGCTTCCCTTTCAGAAATCTTTGGAAATTAAAAAGAAAAAACATTACCTTTGCATTCCTTTAAAACGGAGGCTATAGCTCAGTTGGTTAGAGCGTCGGATTGTGGTTCCGAAGGTCGCGGGTTCGAGACCCGTTAGCCTCCCCGGGTAGAGTTGCTTCGCTAATGAAGCAACTTTTTTTATGCGCAGTCAGCACGTCCTGATCGTGTAAAAAAAGACAAAGCTGCCCATGGGGACAGCTTTGTCTTTTCTTATCTGATATCACGGTTCACTTATTGCTTACTTAGTTTAATCACCTGGTTGTTCAGGTCATCAGTATATTTAAGGAGATAAATGCCTGCGGGCAGCTCGCTCAAATCTACATGAAGCAGATCGGCAGAAACGGGCCACGTATGAACTGTCTTGCCCAAGGCGTCAGTCAGGGTGATAAGACTGTTAGCAGCGCGTACCCCCTTAGTGGCAATGCTCACCTTTCCTGTGGCGGGATTGGGATAAGCGGAAATGGTAAATCCGTTTTCTTTACCCTGCTCAAGCCGTACAATATTGGATACAGCAGTTTTTCCGTCGATGTCTTTTTGAACATAACGATAATAGGCCTCGCCGGCAATATAAGTTCTGTCCTGGAATTCATAGGAGGTAATGGAGTTGCTGCTGCCGTTATTGCTTTTTGACGACACATAGCCTACTGTGGTGAACGACTTTCCGTCATTTGCACGCTGTACCTCAAAGCCCTGATTGTTGTGTTCACTGTAAGTCACCCAGCTGAGTTGGGGTACCTTGTTCACTATTTTTCCTTTTAAATCGGATGCGCTGACTGGCAGGGGCACGCCCGTGAGGGAAATGTTAAACTCACCTTCTTCACCGTCCCATCCATAGACCCGGAAAAAATAAGTTTCATCAGCAGTAACCGGAAAGGTAAGGGGAAACTGCATGTCTGCACATGCAATACTTTGAGGATTTTCACAATCGCCGCTGAAAACTTCAACAGTTGCATCTATATCCCATTCGTCTATGTCTAAGGTGATATCACCTGTCTCTTCGGG
>JBEBUO010000253.1:0-3293 GCA_040393285.1 Taibaiella helva
GTGGAAACCTACAATACAGTGAATCTAACCATCCACTTTACTTCCAACAATATCGCCAATGGATTTGTTCACTTCAATTTATGATGACAATATAGACTGTAATGTACCGTTATTTCCCCGCCCTGCTAGTCGGACGACATTAAAAAAGCGCCCCACAAATGTGGAGCGCTGCATACTGTTTTATACGACAGTGCCGCTGTGCAAATTAAAACGATTCAGATCGGGCACCTTCAAGCAATACGGTAGTTTTATTATTAAGTGTTTCTACAAAACCACCATCGATTTGATAAATCTCATGGTTGCTTTTATCCTTCAACACCTTCATTTTACCGGTTCCCAATGCCGCCACCATGGGGGCATGGTTTTGCAGGATCTCGAAAGAACCTTCTACACCGGGAAGCTGTACACCATATACTTCACCGCTATACACCTTGCGTTCCGGAGTTAATATTTCTAATTGCATAATGCACGTTCAAATTTAAATTCAAGAAACCATACATGGACTTAGCTCTTCGCCTGCTCCATCAGTTTTTTACCTTTAGCAATCGCATCGTCGATAGTACCTACCAGGTTAAATGCAGCCTCCGGATACTCATCTACTTCACCATCCAGGATCATATTGAACCCGCGAATGGTTTCTTCGATAGGCACCAGCACACCAGCCAGTCCGGTAAACTGCTCTGCTACGTGGAATGGCTGTGACAGGAAACGCTGTACCCGGCGCGCACGACTTACGGTCAGCTTGTCTTCCTCACTCAATTCATCCATACCCAGGATGGCAATGATATCCTGCAACTCTTTATAGCGTTGCAAGATGAGTTTTACACGGTTGGCACAATCATAATGCGCATCACCTACTACACTTGCCGTAAGGATACGTGAAGTGGAATCCAGAGGATCCACGGCAGGATAAATACCCAAATCCGCAATCTTACGACTTAATACGGTAGTGGCATCCAAGTGAGCAAAAGTAGTAGCCGGTGCCGGATCCGTCAAGTCATCCGCTGGCACATACACCGCCTGTACGGAAGTGATGGAACCACTCTTGGTAGAAGTAATACGCTCCTGCATCAAGCCCATTTCGGTAGCCAATGTAGGCTGGTAACCTACCGCCGAAGGCATACGACCCAACAGGGCAGATACCTCAGAACCAGCCTGGGTAAAACGGAAGATATTATCTACGAAAAACAGGATATCCTTACCTTTTCCCTTTCCGTCACCATCGCGGAAATACTCGGCAATCGTAAGACCGGAAAGCGCCACACGAGCACGTGCTCCGGGAGGTTCATTCATCTGGCCAAATACGAAAGTTGCCTTGGACTCTTTCAAACCTTCCAGATCCACTGCATTCAGATCCCATCCACCTTCTTCCATGCTGTGCAGGAATTTATCGCCGTACTTCACAATACCGGCTTCAATCATCTCCCGCATCAGGTCATTCCCCTCACGGGTACGTTCGCCCACGCCTGCAAATACCGACAGACCACCGTGACCTTTGGCAATATTGTTAATCAATTCCTGGATCAATACCGTTTTACCTACACCCGCACCACCAAACAAACCAATCTTACCACCTTTAGCATACGGTTCAATCAGGTCGATTACCTTGATACCGGTAAGCAGTATTTCAGTAGACGTACTCAGGTCTTCAAATTTTGGCGGCTTGGCATGGATAGGACGACCATTGGTCTTATCCGGCTGGGGTAAGCCGTCGATAGCATCGCCGGTAACGTTGAATAAACGACCATTGATCTGATCGCCTACGGGCATGGCAATTGCCTTGCCGGTATCTACCACTTCCAAACCACGCACCAGGCCTTCCGTACCATCCATGGCCACGCAACGAACGCTATCCTCTCCCAAGTGCTGTTGCACCTCCATAACCAGTTTTTCGCCGTTACTGCGGGTCAGCTCCAGGGAATTGTAAATTTCAGGAAGTTTGTTTCCGGCAGCGAAATGGACGTCCACAACCGGTCCGATGATTTGCTTGATTTTACCAACGTTAGGCATATCAATAAATTGATTTTTTATGAATAGGAAATTAAATTCGGCTGCAAAGGTAAGCGTTATTCTCTAAAAAATAAGAATTGGTCCGAAATATTTGCCCTGAAAAACGGTAAGCCGGCACCTTACTCGCGTGCCCGGAACAAATAAAGTTGCAAGGTGACAGAAAGCAGGAAAAACATGGCGACCAGCTGGTGCAGTTGGGCCAGGGTTTGAAATATGCCCCATCGGTTAGCCACAATCATTGGACTGGACAATACCGTGAGGATACCCAAAAGCACCTGTATACCTACCCATGCCAGGGGCTGCCACCTGCTATACCGGATTGCCGGAGCAGGATTTTTGACCCTGTAGGCCAGCACCATGGCGATCACCGTAAACGTCAGCAATAAATAAGCCAGGCCCCGATGAATAAAATGAATGGTAATTTTATTTTCAATAAGCGGGTGCGCATTTTCAGACCTTCCCATGCCGCCGGGCCACCAAAAGCCATTAATAGTAGGCCAGGTAGACGCGGCCGGCGCGGCCCTGTGGCCCGCCATAAGCGCACCATATATCAATTGCACGAGCAGTAATACAAAAATAACCTGATACCATCGTTTTAAGCGGGGATGTACCAACACTTGCCCCGCCGGCACCAATAGCTGCAGGGCAAACCACAACACGTAGCAGCCCAGCAGCATAGCCAACACGAAATGTATGGCCAGCCGGGTGGGTTTAACGTAAATCGCGTCCCCTGTTAACCCACTGGCTACCATAATCCAACCTACCATGCCCTGAAGAGCACCCAACAGAAACAACACAATAAGGGGCATGATCATCTCCCTGTTGAAATATTTTTTTACAATAAAATAAACAAAGGGAATAACAAATACAAAGCCGATGAGACGTGCCCACAATCGATGAAACCATTCCCAGAAAAAGATGAACTTAAAATCGCTAAGCGTAAAATCGGCGTTGAGGTACTGATACTGGGGCGATGCCTGGTACTTGGCAAACTCAGCCGCCCAATCCTGCGCATTCAAAGGCGGCAAGGTACCCGTTACTACATTCCACTCTGTAATCGACAGGCCAGAACCCGTCAAACGCGTAACCCCACCCAACAATGTTTGGATAATGATCATCACCACACCAATGATGAGCCACCAGGCTACGGCCTTATTTTTTGCGGAAACAGGTGTCATTTTGTCGGAAACAGATGAAGCGGTCAAGATGGAATTTTTGGGCGCAAAGGTAAGCCCAATTCGTTAAAAAGACGAAGATAGTATGCTCCGGTTTGTCGTATCTTT
>JBEBUO010000254.1:0-3255 GCA_040393285.1 Taibaiella helva
GCGATGATGCCGGGATAGCGTGTAGCCATAGATCCCACACCTTGTCGTCATCGCGGTGAAAATTTTGGAAGCATTTTTATAGGGAGCATTACCCTTTCCTCCGAAATTTTCGGAAGCGATCTGCCTAAACGGGTGGGAGTGCCAGGGCGAAAAGATTTTTATTCCCCATGGCGTCCCTTGCAGGACGCTCGGCGACGCTACTGCTGAATGGCTACGGGCTTTTTACCGCCGATCACGACGCTCGGCATCCCCCGCCGAACGATCCTCCTGGGGTCATACAGTAAGCATCTGCTTCAGTTGTACAAACGCTTATAGTTTATCCGGTGAGGGAAAACATAAAGCACTGCTCAACACTTTGCTGGTCTTATTTCAGTAAAGTGCAATAGACGCTTACAGCGTGACAAAAAAAGTTGGTGCGGAATGAATAATAGCCTGTACGTCAACTCAGGATAATTAAAAAGCAGAAACATGCCCAGGCTAGAAAGACTTCTGTTTTGGTGCTATTGCTTTGTTACTTTATACGACTTTCCGTCGATTTGTAGTATAAGTAAGCCAATGGGCAATTGGCTGATATCGATTTGTTGGTTGACCATTTCACCGACTTGAACGACCTTTCCCGAGGCGTCAAGGATGCGATAATTTGGCTGCTGTGCATGTAGGATATGGATCACATCTTTAGCTGAATTCGGATAGATGACTATGTCTTTCGTTTGTTGTCTGTTCACCATAGCGATGCGGGAATAGGTAACCGCGCCATCCATATCATTAGCTTTAATGCGAACCCATAGATTGCCCGTTTCACTCGTTACAACCGAGCTGCTGTACGCTTGCGCTTCACCATTTTTGGCGGCTATGCGGTCATAAGTGTGGAAGTCGGAACCAGCCACGCCCAATTGAATTTCATAATCTTTCACATGGCTTTCTGATACCGTTTCAAAAAGAACACGAGCGCCCGTTTCTGATGCAAAGGCTTCCATATGGGTAAAGAAAAGAGGTAATGGATCGCCGGCCTCAGAAATGTCGATAGCATGAATACTAATCGTTCCCTGTGCATCCGTACCCGATGGGTTCATCCTGACTTCGTCAATATCATAAAAGCCAACGTTGCCCGTAAAGTCAATGCTTAGCTGATTGGCCAGCCCGGTAGCTGTAATAGGGGCTGATACGAGGCTTGCACCTGCAACCGGCGCATCTTCTTTATAGCCGGTAAAGGTTATGGTCTTTCCGACAAAGGGCGTAGTTAATGCTGAAATCGTTATCGTGTTCAATTTAAAGGAACTTCCGTCAGAAGAGGATATCCTTCCTTCCTGCCAGATGCCTGTTGCAGCTGGCGTCGTGATCAGGTTAATATGTCCGTCACTGGTTGGCCCTGCCAAGGGGTTATTGACAGCGCAATTTACTGCTGATCTCAGGTAGAACGTATAGCCCGCAATAGTGGCGCTGCGACCTTCGGTACATGCATCGGACAACAACAATGATATAGTGCTTCCGGTATTGTTTTCAAAGCTGGTGATGCCCAGGGCGGGCTGTGCGTTTACCCGGTTTTCGGAAAAGGTGAAGAAAAGAACGCTACAGGCAAGCAACAATTGCTTCAGGTTTAATTGTATCATAAGTTTTGGTTTTGGTAAAATTAGAAAGACAGGACGAGAAAAACTGGATGATTTTCAATTTTGTTGGTGGTCCTCCACCAAAATGTCGTTATGATTAGATACGGGTCACTTCAGCTTATATCAGACCTTTTATTCAATCAGCCCTCTTTGTACCGCAGCTTTTATGAGTCCTGCTGTGTTCTTTACGTCCATTTTTTGCAACAGGCTATACCGGTGGCTTTCTATCGTCTTCTGGCTAAGGAATAATTTATCGGCGATCTGTTGGGTGGTCAGTTCCTGGGCAATGAGTTCCAGTATTTCCCGCTCCCGGGCCGAAAGTGGATTTTGACGGGCGCGTTGCCGGTTAGACTGTAGCAGGCTCTCCATCCATCGCTCTTTGATGCCCGGTTCCATATAGGTTTCCCCGGCATGTACGGTGCGTATTGCTTCGGGCAGCACTTCCCTTGGGGCCTGTTTGGTGACGTAGCCCATACAGCCATGCTGCATCATGTCCTTTATATAAAACAGGGTGTCCAGACTGGTGAGGGCTATAATCTTCAGGTCGGGGTATAAACGTCGTACCTGTCGAACCAGCTCATTGCCGGGCATATCCGGCAGCTGGATGTCCAGCAAGAGTATATCGGGCAGTGTCTCCTTCAGGCCTTCCATAAGCTCCGCACCTGTAGCATAGGTATGGGCCACGTGTATATCAGGGTATTGTTCCAGCAGCTTTGCCAGTCCGTCTCGGATCAGGGCATGGTCGTCCACCAGGGCGATCTGAATATTCATACGTCAGTCAGTGATTGAATAAAGGATAAATCGAACTCTAAATATACAGAAGTTCCTTTATTTTTTCTGCCTTTAATGTCCATACTTCCCTTTAAGGCATTGATACGGCTTCTGATGTTGCTTAAGCCTATGCCCGTATCGCCTGCTGTAGCATCTGTGTCAATGCCTTTGCCATCATCTTCAACCGTTATGATGAGCATAGGTTCGTGGTAGTCCACCTGCACCAGCACGCGGGAAGCCTGCGCATGCTTGATCACGTTCTGCACCAGCTCCTGCACCATGCGGTATAGCGACAGTTCAAAATCGGTGTGGATAAGGGGTATATGGCCCTGGTGTACAAAGTTGATGTCCAGGCCGGTAAAGTAGGCGGTCTTTTCGCAGTAGGATTCGAGGGCGGGGAGCAGGCCGAGCTCTAACAGCAATCCGGGCACCAGGTTATGTGCAGTCTTACGTAAATCACTAACGATGTCTTCAAGATGGTGCAGTACATTCCGGTGTTCATCTTCCGGTACCGGGTATTTTAGTTGCAAGGTGTCCAAGTTCATCTTAACCGCAGCCAGCTGGCTCACTATGCCATCGTGCAGTTCCCTACCCAGCCTTGCTCTTTCTCTTTCTTCACCCTTCACCATGGCATTGAGACTCCGGATTTCTTCATTCTGCTTATACACCTCTTGTTCTTTTTCTATCAGGCGCAGTTGTTCCTCCTGCCACTGTCGCCGGTGTTGGCTGTTGCGTCGCCAAACTAAGAGCAAGCCGATCAACAGCAAGGTGCTCAATCCTCCGGCGCCGATCCATAAATTCTTTTCACGTAGCTGGCTTTGTTGCCTTCCCAGTCTCCCGTTTTTGAGGGCCAGTTCCTTATCCTTTTCTGCGGTAC
>JBEBUO010000255.1:0-3243 GCA_040393285.1 Taibaiella helva
CGAATCTCATGTTCCAGGCGATGCTGCCAATAAAACATAAAATCCTGGGCCAACAAAAGCAGAAGCCAGTAGAGCAGCGGAGAACCCCAGTCTTCCTGAAACGGACGATGATTGTAGATCAGCAACAACACCCACAAATACACCACTTTGAATCCGGCATCAACAAAAGCGTTGGCAAAATTGAGCCCGAGATTTTCTATGTTATCTTTTCGGGTATAACCGGATCTTCCCCATTTTACTTTGGTGATCAGTATTTCCGTTACTATAATGATGATATAGAATGGTGTGGCAGACAGTAATAAGATCTGTTCTCTAAGGCTATACATAAAATGTAAACAGCAAAAATCTGCGCAAAAATACAGTACTTTTTTCCCATTTACCCATGAAAAATGTCCGACTTTATACAAATAGGCAGGCAAAGTCGCTGAAAGTGCTATAGATGCGACACCGCATTCGATGTTATTATAGCAGCGCCCGGACTGATCCGGGACTATAGTAACCAATGCTATTCATGAGGTATTACCTTTCGTTTTAGTGCCTGTGCCGTACGCTAAGTCCAACAGCATTATACCATAAAGCCCGCAACACAAGGTTGCGGGCTTTATCAAGTTTGGTGGTATTTTATCTTTAACTACATCCTGTCGTTGTGCCGCAGTTAGGACACATGTAACAGGTGCCGTTGCGCAGGGTAATATTACCGCAATTACGGCAGGCAGGCGCATCTGCACTGGTGCCCATCAGCTTTTTGGTATCTGCGTCCATAGCTACAGGCAGTGGGTTTGCTGATTTTTGCTTTTGGGGTACTAAGGGCGCCTGAGGTGCTGTGATACGTATTTGTGATAAAGGCTGTGCTGCTTCTGCACTTAATTTCAGGATACGATCGGCATCCGGCACATGTACCAAATCGTCACGGTCTAAGTATTCGTAGGCCAGCGCCCGGAATACGAAATCGAGCACCGAAGTAGCGGTTTTGATATTCGGGTGTTCTACAATACCACTCGGCTCAAAACGGGTAAAGGTGAATTTATCTACAAATTCTTCTAAAGGTACACCATACTGCAGACCCACTGATACGGCAATAGCAAAGCTATTGAGCAGACTCCGCATGGTGGCACCTTCCTTGGCCATATCGATAAAGATTTCGCCAATGGTACCGTCGCTGTACTCGCCGGTACGCAGGAACATAGGTTGTCCGCCTACTTTGGCTTTATACGTGTACCCGCGACGTTTTGCAGGCAGCGTTTTGCGTTCTACAATGCGGCTCAGCTGGCGTTTCAATTGTGTGTCGGGGCTGGCTTGCACCCGCTTGTTCACCTCTTCGAGTAGTTCATCTACAGTGAGCTTGCCCATGTCTACGATCTGGCTGTCTGAAGCAGTGGCTTCCTCTTTGCTGTCGTCTTTTTTCTTTTTATCTGATTTATTGCTCAGCGGTTGGCTCAGTTTGGATCCGTCGCGGTATAGGGCACAGGCCTTAATGCCCAGCTCCCAGCTCAGGAAGTAGCAGTCTTTGATCTCCTCTACCGAAGCTTCATTAGGTAGGTTGATGGTCTTGGAGATAGCCCCGCTGATAAAGGGTTGAGTAGCCGCCATCATGCGGATATGCCCATGGGCATGAATGAAGCGTTCGCCTTTTTTACCACATTTATTGGCACAGTCGAATACGGACAGGTGTTCGTCTTTAAGGTGGGGCGCGTCTTCCATCATCATTGTACCACATACATAATCGTTGGCCGCTTCTATCTCCTGCTCGGTAAAGCCCAGTGCCTCCAGCAGGTTAAAGTCGGGTGCGTAATATGCCGCTGCGGTAAAGCCCAGGCGTTGCAGGCATTCTTCGCCCAGGTTATAGGCGTTAAATACGAAGCCTATTTCAAATGCACTTTCTACAGCAGTATCCAGTTTTTTCAGTTCTTCGGCTATAAAGCCCTTTTCGCTTAACGACTGGTGGTTGATGAAGGGTGCGCCGGCAAAGGTACCATGACCCTTGGCGTATTTCACCATAGCATCTATTTCTGTCTCACTGTATTTCAGGTTACGCAGGGCAGTGGGAATACTTTGGTTGATGATCTTAAAGTAACCGCCGCCGGAAAGCTTTTTGAATTTAACCAGTGCAAAGTCGGGTTCAATACCGGTCGTATCACAATCCATCACCAGGCCAATGGTGCCGGTGGGTGCAATAACGGTAGCTTGTGCATTACGATAGCCATATTGTTCGCCCAGTTGTACGGCCTCATCCCAGGCTTTGGTAGCTGCACGCAGCAGGTAATCGGGGCAGTAACGGGCATTGATACCCATAGGCTTTATTTCCAGTCCTTCGTAAGCATCGCTGGCATCATAGGCGGCTGCCCGGTGGTTGCGCATCACCCGCAGCATATGTTTCTTATTCTCTTCGTAGCGGGCAAAAGCACCCAGGTGCTGTGCCATTTCTGCCGAGGTTTTATAAGCTACCCCATTCATGATGGCGGTGATGGCGCCGGCAATAGCCCGGGCTTCTTCACTGTCATAAGCAATGCCGCTCACCATGAGCATAGAACCGAGGTTGGCATAGCCCAGGCCTAGGGTACGGTAATCGTAGCTTAACTGGGCTACTTCGGGTGATGGGAATTGTGCCATCAACACAGATATTTCGAGTACGACGGTCCAGAGTCGTACCATATATTCGAAACCGGCCACATCAAAGCTGTTATCTGCTTCATTAAAGAATCGACGCAGGTTTAAAGAAGCCAGGTTACAGGCGGTATTGTCCAGGAACATATACTCGCTGCAGGGATTTGATGCCCTGATCTCACCACCTTCGGGGCAGGTATGCCATTCATTGATGGTGGTATTGTATTGGGTACCGGGGTCTGCACAGCGCCAAGCGGAGTAGGCAATCTTTTCCCACATTTCACGGGCGGGCAGGCTGCGCATGGCATGGCCGTCTGTACGAGCCGTCAGGTCCCAGTTTTCGTTATTGATGAGTTTATGGAAAAATGCATTGGGTATGCGTACAGAATTATTTGAGTTTTGCCCGGAAACGGTGCGGTAAGCCTCACCTTCGTAATCGGAAGCATAGCCAGCTGCGATCAGCGCGGCAACTTTTTTTTCTTCTTCCACTTTCCAGTCGATGAAGTCAATTACCTCAGGATGATCCAGGTCCAGGCAAACCATTTTGGCCGCTCTTCTTGTAGTGCCACCACTTTTAATGGCGCCTGCGGCACGGTCACCGATTTTAAGGAAACTCATTAAGCCACTGGAAGTGCCTCC
>JBEBUO010000256.1:0-3239 GCA_040393285.1 Taibaiella helva
ATGCTTCCTGCCGGCCCGGACCTGAGCCGGAAACGGAGTGGGAGATATATCGTGGAAGTGCTCCGGAAACTATGTCCATACAAAGCACTGATACAGCTACCATCAATAAGCTGTTATTGGTCGCCTATCCCTTAATTTACCAACATACAGACAGCGCCATAAGTTTATACCGGCAGATCATGTCGTTGAGCCGGCAAATTGATTATTTTCAGGGCGTAGCCGCCTCTTATAACAACCTTGCTTTTTGCTATTTGGGTAAAAATGACTTTGCAAAAGCAAATGCTTATTACACCGAAGGTGTTGTTTATCTTAAAGAGGCCATACAAAAGACGAACTTATTACGACAGCCCCGGGTATCCAGAGATTTGTATCCGTACCTGCTCTCCTTCTATAATCAGCTCAATGCATACGATGAGGTGATCCGGGTGTATCACAGGGCAAGTCCTTACTATAGCATTAGTGATTCCACGCAGCATGCGCAATTATCAAAAATGAAACTGGACCTGGCAGCCGCATATTTTCTTCTCGGACAGTATGATTCCGCCTCAAACATCTATTTAAGCATACTACCCGCAATAAACTTACCGAATAAGAAAAATTATACACTTCTGGTATTTAGTTACTTTGGCTTAGGCGGTATCGAAAGTCGTATGGGCCTTCAGGAAAAGGCAATTGCCTATTTTCAGGAAGCAAAGCTTCTGGCGCAACAATTTCAGGACACAGCTATGTACTTAAATGCATTAAATAATATAGGCACACACTACATGGAGCATAGGGACTTTAAACAAGCAAAAAAATATGCCCAAGAGGCCCTGGCTTTAGCTAATAATACCAGCAGCTCCTACAATAAACATTTTTCGTTATCTAAAAGTGCGTTTACAATGGCGGCGTCCATGATGCAGGAAGAACAACCAGAAGAAGCCTTGGTGTACAGCAAAATGGTGCAGGATTTCGCCAATAGCTCGGGAAATAAGAAAGATCAGATATCTGCCGGCTATCTTATTGGTGCCAACCTGATTCGACTGAACCGACCCCGGCAAGCTATTAAATACCTGAAGGCTTCGCTCTCGGCTTCCCTCGATTTAAAAGAATCCGATTTTATTATTGGTTCCTATGAGCAGTTGGGGGAAGCCTATGCTGCAGCAGGCGACTACGAATCGGCTTATCGGCTTAAATCCAGGCATATCAGGCTGAAAGATAGTGTGAGGGGTACTGAGAGCGCCGTACGGATAAAAGAAATCAACAATAAATATAAACTGGCGGAAAAAGACAAACTTTTGGCACAGAACAAGCTGGTGATTGCTAATCAGCAAATAAAAATAAAAAATCAATACATGCTCGTGGGTATTGTGGGTGCATCCGCTTTATCTATCATCCTGATGCTTATCCTCATCCTTCGCAAGCGACAGCATCGGGTGGAAGTAGAGAGGCTGAAAGCGCGCATAGCAGGGGAGGAGCAGGAAAGGAGCCGGATGGCCATGGAATTACATGATGGCATCATTAGCCGGCTATCCATCATTAAAACCAATTTATGCACCCTGCCACAACCATCACATTTGCCGGAAGAGCAGGATGCACTACAAGAGGCGATCGCACAGCTGGATCAAGGTATTGCAGAACTCCGTACCACCTCGCATAACTTGCTGCCGGAAATACTGAAACAGGCAGGCCTTGCGGGTACGCTGGACAGTTATTGCCAGAAAATAAAACAGACAGGAAAGTTGGATATAGACTTTCAAATGGTCGGTAACCTGCCGCCACTTAAAGACGATTTTCAACTCAACATTTACCGCATCATTCAGGAGCTTGTTAATAATATCCTGAAACATGCCGGTGCCACCACGGCTTTGATCCAGTTTGCCGTAAGGGCATCGAAGCTCGAAATCACGATTGATGATAATGGCATTTGTGCCTATACGGGCGAGATAAATACAGATCCCGGTATCGGCATGCATAACCTGCAGAGTCGCTTACAATTACTGGGCGGCAGCATGGAAACGGAAAGAAATGAAGGGACATCTGTTTATTTGAATTTCGATCTGAAGCAGCATATTGTTCCTGCACCATAAACATGATTTAGCTATGGACTACGGCCATTCCGGAGGGGCGGTTTATGTAAACCTACTTCCTATGATCATCCTATTTGAGGCGTTTTCGTTTTTTACCTCAGGCGGGTTTGTTTTGCCAGTTTAGCTTTTTGAGAAAAAAAGAAAGCTACTTTCGGGCCGGTGAGTGGCTACTCATCACCTGTTAAGTAGCCACTCACCAGGCAATAAGTAGCCACTCATTAAGCAATGGGTAGCCATTTATTTTAAAAATTCAGACTTCCTTTCTCCAAACAGCCTGTTTAACACAGAAAGAAAGCGTTCGTAAATGACACGGTTTGTATATTTGAACTTCGATCTTAAGCCATACACAGTTCTTGCAACATGAAAATTAAGGTAGCTATAGCTGATGACCACCCCATAGTAGTGGGTGGATTTTATAACTTACTCCAAACGGTTGACCATATCTCCGTGGCGGCTACTTATAATACGGGGGCATCATTACTGGCAGGATTGAAACAAGGGCAACCGGATGTATTATTGCTGGATCTGCACTTTCCGGATGCCCATGGTAAGGAACTGGCGGCCATCATTGGCAGCTTGTATCCTGCTATACGCATCTTAATTCTGAGTAGTGTGGATAATCCTTATGACATACGGGAGGTGATGCAGGAGGGCTGTGCCGGTTATCTGCTCAAGAATGTGCAACCCGAGGTGCTGATCACGGCTATAGAACAAGTACACAAGGGCGAAACGTTTCTGGAGCCGGCCTTAAAAGAGGAATTAATGCAGAGCCTTTTTAGTCCCTTGAAAGAAAAAATAAAGCTTACCCAAAGGGAGCAAAAGATACTGGAACTAATAAGTCAGGGAAAAACGAGCATCGAAATAGCGGCAAACCTGTTTCTCAGTTACCGCACCATCCAGAATAACCGGGCTACTTTGTATGAAAAATTTGGTGTACACAATACCGCAGAACTCATTAAAGTAGCGTTACAGCTTGGGCTGGTAAAAAATTAATAGACAGTAGGATATCCTGGCTAAGGGGCGGGCAAGCCCACAACAGCTATTTCGTCATTTGCTGATCAAAAAAGCTTCGGGTTTGGGCTTCGTCTTCCTTAATTTGTTGTACCAATTCCGCAACGGTATCGAATTTTAGTTCGTCTCTCAGGTATTTATGGCAATAAACGGTAAGTA
>JBEBUO010000257.1:0-3236 GCA_040393285.1 Taibaiella helva
CCCATACCACAGCCAATATCGGCTATAGTGCCTTGTTCCTGTAGGCTAAAAGGGGTGTAGGATTGCTGCTTCAACTCCTTCATTAATTGCTGGGTATGCTCCAGGTAGGAAATCGTATAGTGCTTTTCTGACACGGTAGTCGGTTTGTTTCGTTGGTTTAAAAAAAATTAGGATCGTCCTCCTGAAACTGCATGGGTGGCTCTGTGCGGATCGCATTTTGGATGGTCGCCTGCAGATCCCATTGATCTAGTTTGGGGATGTCTATATCGTAATGGATTTCGATCTTCTTATTGCGCAGCGATTCTATACGCACGGCTTTGCCGTTTTCATGGAGCTCCCTGATGGCCGCCCTACTTTCTTCTGTAGCAGTAGGGATATGATGTACATCCTCCATCAGCATCACCGTAGCCAGCAGGTCTAGCTTCGGATAGTAGAAGGTGCCATCATTGCCCAGTCTGGTGTCAGGAAGATACCCGATGTTCGCGGCTAACTTTACCGTATAGGGCGCACATAGTGCAAATAGGGATTGGATACCGATACGGCGGGCAATAGCCACCCCTGCCCGGGAAAGAAAGATACTACCGATACCGTAGCCGGCTATTTCCCTTGAATTCCAGAGGCCGCAACCTTCCCCCGTACCTTTCCGGGCATAGGCTTTCACCAGATCATATATACCGGGGTCAAGCTTACCGGTAGCCTGCTCTATCGGCAAGGGCTCCGAACCTCCCGCTACATGCACCCTGGCTCCGCCATATACCTTTTTCTGGTCGAGGGATTCTACAATAAAGACGAAAGCAGCGGGATTGTACATCCATTCCGCATTGGAAGAAGTTACTTTCTGAACACCGATACTGGTCAGTACGTGTTCATGTCCTTTTAAAAACTTTTCACAGGATTCATGATCGTCAATGGCACGAAAGGCACGCAGCCTGACGGATGGAATATCCTTCATTAAATTTTCATCCATAGTGTTACCTTCTTTTATCAACCATATGACTAGTGAGGTGATAAGGGTTGATATAGGTTGTCGTTCTATTACGCGCCAAAATTAGTGATTATTGTTAAACTTTTTTAAATCCATTCTTGTAATTAATAAATTATGTATATACAGACTTGGTGCTGACGGACAAATACCCAAATAAAAACACCTTAAATTTGTCTTTTTCTCACCGGTACTATAAAAAATGAAGCACATGGAATATCGTAGAATGGGAAACACCGGCTTAGAGCTGAGTGTGTTGTCTTTTGGTTCCTGGGTCACTTTTGCCAAGCAGGTAGATGATGGTCTTTCCGATAAATTAATGAGCATAGCTTATGAATATGGCGTAAATTTCTTCGACAATGCAGAAGTATATGCCCACGGTGCCTCAGAAGAAATGATGGGCCGGGTACTACAGCGCAAATCCTGGGACCGCAGCTCCTATTGCCTGTCCAGCAAGGTGTTTTTCGGCTGGCGCGGCGATCATAACCTGCCCAATCAAAAAGGATTAAGTCGCAAGCATATCATGGAGGCCTGCCACGAAGCACTCCGGCGCATGCAGGTAGAGTACCTCGACCTGTACTATTGCCATCGCCCTGATCGCAACGTACCTATGGCCGAAATTGTACGGAGCATGAACACGCTGATACAGCAAGGCAAGATCTTTTACTGGGGTACGAGCGAGTGGACGGCCGCTGAAATCATGGAAGCGCATGCTGTGGCTAATCAGTTGGGCCTCGAGGGCCCGGCAGTGGAGCAGCCCCAGTACAACCTGCTGGAACGTTTTAAAATGGAAAGTGATTATATCCCGGTCTTCAAAAATACCGGGATGGGCACCACCATATGGAGCCCCCTGGCCTCCGGTTTGCTCACCGGCAAATACAATAAAGGCATCCCCGAAGGATCCCGCCTGGCCCTGGAAGGCTTTAGCTGGCTTAAAGACCGCACCATAAGTGAAGAGCGTATTCAGCGGGTGAGCGCGCTGGAGAAAGTAGCCGGGCGGCTTAACACCAGCCTCGCTACCCTGGCCATTGCCTGGTGCATCCGAAATCCCCATGTAACCACTGCAATATTAGGTGCTACCAAGGAACAACAACTCCAGGAAAACCTGAAGGCACTGGACGTATATCATCAGCTACAGCCCGATCTTATGGACGAAATAGACCAGATTATGGGTACAAAACCACTCTTTCAGGAATATTAAAACCCATTTGATCCAGCAAATGCACCTTTTAAAATATAAATAATTGATAATCAATATAAACATAGATAAAAAGCCTGTAACCGGCAATAGAGAAACAAAAATGAATTTTTATAATTCGGGTTTGTGGGTTATTTTTGATCTAGAAATATAATTTTTAAGGGTTAGTAAGTGCCGTCCTGATTTATTTCAGGGCGGCATTTTTTTGAAAAAAATATTGTCCCTACCTTTCACGCTGCTCTGCATAGCCACGGCTGTGTAACAACCATAACAGTTTTATACATTTACAGTGAAAATAAAGACGTCTTTTTTTTGCCAGGATTGCGGTTTTGAAAGCGCTAAATGGGCCGGCAAATGTCCTAATTGCGGCAAGTGGAACACCTTCGTTGAGGAAAAAGTAAGTAAAACACCTTCAGGCAAGAACAGTTCCGCAAACAACTGGGATGAAGCAGCAGCAGCTAAACTCGCACGCAGCATCAGCACCGTGCAAGCCGATGAGGAAACCCGTTACCTCCTGCCCGACGGAGAACTCAACCGCACGCTGGGCGGTGGTCTGGTACAGGGCTCTGTAGTGCTGGTAGCAGGTGAGCCGGGCATCGGCAAGTCAACGCTTTTTTTACAATGTGCCCTGCAATGGAAGCAGGCCAAAATCCTGTATATATCAGGCGAAGAAAGCGCGCATCAGATAAAAATGCGGGCCGACCGTGTAGGCTTGGAAAACGATCAATTATTTTTACTCACCACTACCGACACCCAAACTATTTTTCAGGAAGTCAAGAAAATTAAACCTCAGTGGGTCATTGTAGATTCCATACAAACACTGGTTTCACCCTATATAGAAAGCGCAGCAGGCAGTGTAAGCCAGGTAAGGGAATGTGCTGCCGAGCTGCAAAGTTTTGCTAAAAAAACGCGTACCCCGGTAACCATTATCGGCCATATCACTAAAGACGGCGGTATAGCCGGTCCCAAAATACTGGAACATATGGTAGACACCGTGCTGCAGTTTGAAGGGGACAGACATTATGCTTACCGCATCCTGCGTACCCTTAAAAACCG
>JBEBUO010000258.1:0-3170 GCA_040393285.1 Taibaiella helva
CTGGAGCGGATGCTCGGCCCCTCGGGCATTGCCGTTATCCGCAAGTTTTTCGGCGTTATTCTCATTGCCATAGCGGTTAAAATATTTCGGGAAAATACGGGCGTGTAGGGGCATTTTGCCGAATAGGTCCCTTTTTTCGGTCAAAAGTTGATACTTTCGCCATGCTGCAAAGCCTGCCGGGCAAAACCTCGTCTTAGGGGTAAAGGCTGCAAGGTCCGGATTGTTTTATTAATAAAATTGCATATTTAAGATACATGAAAAAGTTACTGATCCTGTTTATGGCCGTACTCTCTCTGAGCTGCGGCAGCTGCTCTAAAGAAGACACAACGTGTGACCCCCCGCAACAGGATGTACCCGAGTCCGAAACCACGCAATTGTCCGAGTTTCTGGCGAGCCGGAATATTACTGCGGAGTATGACGCCCGTGGTTTTTACTATATTATTGAGGCCCAGGGAACTGACGATCGTCCGGATCCTTGCTCCCAGGTACGGGTAAATTATAAAGGTACCCTTACCAACGGTGCTAAATTCGACGAACAGGAGAATATTGCTTTCCAGCTGGGAGGCCTTATTACTGGTTGGAGAATGGGTATTCCGCTTATCGGCGTAGGAGGTAAAATTACCCTGTATCTGCCACCCAGCCTCGCCTATGGCAGCCAGGCATCCGGCAGCATTCCGGGCAATTCGATTCTCGTTTTCAATATTGACCTGCTGGAAGTGAGTAAATAGGGCTAAAAGACTATCTTTGTGCCGACATTTTAATTGTATACAATCTTTACGTACTTTTTTTACGTCTGAAGAACAGGGTCATTTTATCTTTCCGTCCTTGGCCGTGCATGATTTTGCCAGCAGAAGAGTTGTTTTTTCATAGGCCTTGGGAGAGATGCTGTTTATACCTGTGATGTAATAGGGTACGTCGATATAAATTAGTTCATCATATGGGATGTGGAAGTTGCGGAACCGCTACTGCCGATGGCAAACCCGCGGGTTGTCAGAGCAATGGTGGTTGCAGTTCCGGTGGTTGTAACCGGCTTAACGTATTCAATTGGTTGGCGGATTTGCCATTAAGCGACCCGGCCAAGCCTTACCCGATCATAGAAGTTTCCTTTAACAACGGTAGTAGAAAGGAATTTTATAAAAATAACGCGCATCACATCTTCGATAAAGGCCAATGGGTGACCGTAGAAGGTACCAACGGTTTTGATGTAGGACAAGTCAGCCTTACGGGCGAACTGGTCAAGTTACAAATGAAAAAATACGGTACTTCGGAATCTGCTGAGTTTAAAAGGATACTCAGACCCTCCTCGGCACGCGACCTGGAGTTATACCAGCAGGCCAAAGACCGTGAAAAGGAAACTTTGGTGCGCTCCAGGGCCATAGCCAAAGAGCTTAACCTGGAAATGAAAATTGCCGAAGCGGAGATACAGGTGGATGGCAAAAAAGTAACCTTCTTTTATACCGCCGATTCCCGGGTAGACTTTCGTGAGTTAATTAAAGTATATGCCGGCGAGTTCAGAGCTAAAGTAGAGATGCGCCAGATAGGTGCAAGGCAGGAAAGCGGCAAGGTGGGTGGTATTGGCTCATGCGGCCGTGAGCTGTGTTGTAGTTCCTGGCTTACCGATTTTAAAACAGTAAATACGACAGCGGCCAGGTACCAGAACTTGTCGATTAATCAGGCTAAACTTTCCGGTCAGTGTGGCCGTCTTAAGTGCTGCCTCAATTATGAGTTGGATACCTATATGGACGCCCTTCAGTCTTTTCCTGAGCAGGCCGATCATTTGGAATTGGCAGCGGGTAGAGCTTACCTGCAAAAGAAGGATATTTTCAGAAACCTGATGTGGTACAGCTTTTCTGGTAGCAACAAACAATATCCCCTAACCATAGAGCGGGTAGAGGAAATCAAAACCCTTAATGCCGGCGGAGAAAAGCCCGATGAGATCGGTGCTGTGGAAATTCAGGCACGCACCAATGATCCGGACAAGGTGGTGGATATGGGATTTGTGAATGATGTAGGCCAGCTTACCCTCAGTTCCATCAGTAAGTCCTCACGTAAAAGAGGAAATAAACATAAGCAAGCTGCAGGTACCAAGACCAAAGCCCCGCAGCAGGCAGCAGCCGGACAGGCCGGAAACAGACAGGGCAAGAGTGGAGCAGGAGGAAATGCACCATCCAAGAACAAAACGGGAGGAGGTGCAGGCCCGGCTAAGGCAAAGACACAACAAACCGATAAGGGAGCCGGCAACCGGCCTGCTACGCCTAAAGCGCCGTCAGCAGAGAAAGCCGCACGCGGAGGAACTACACCTAAGGAGCAAAAGGACAACCAGCCCAGGCGTAAATATAACCGGCCGCGCAGGGAAGGCGGTCCGGACAGGCCTCCGGCACCAACGCCATAAGAATCCATGATGCAAGCTTTTGAAAACCGGTTACGCAAGGTGAACCGTCACCTCAGCAAGTGGGCTCGCCGGCAAGGCATTACCTGCTACCGTATCTATGATATGGATATGCCTGAGTTTCCTTTTAGCATAGACCGCTACGAAGCCTACCTGCATATTGCCGAATACAAGACCGGTTATTACAGCGAAGAAGCGGAGCACCAGGCCTGGCTTCAGGCCTGCATGGCCACCATCAGCCAGGTGCTGGAAGTGCCTCCGGCATATATGTTTTTAAAAGAGCGTAGAAGGCTGTCGCGGCGTACAGAACAGTATGAAAAGACGGCTGAAGCAGGGAAGGTAATTGCGGTTCAGGAAGACGGTCTGCAATTTGAGGTAAACCTTACCGATTATCTGGATACCGGCCTTTTTCTGGATCACCGCCCGTTGCGGCGTCAATTCAGGGCAGAGGCAGCAGGCAAGCGTGTCCTCAATTTATTCGCCTACACCGGAGCTTTTAGCGTGTATGCAGCTGCCGGCGGCGCGGCAGCGATTACTACTGTTGACTTGTCCAATACCTATTTGCGATGGGCCCGGGAGAATATGGTGCGAAACGGCCTGTTGCAAGCTGATCGACATCATTTTATCGCAGGTGATGTGATGGACTTTGTGAAAAACTATGAGGGGCCTGCATTCGATCTAGTTTTTGTAGATCCGCCGGCATTCAGTAACAGTAAAAAAATGAAAGGTACCTGGGATACCCAACGTGATCACCCGGCTATGCTGCATTTTATCCTACAGC
>JBEBUO010000259.1:0-3154 GCA_040393285.1 Taibaiella helva
TCGCCGGGGTTCATGATGCTCAGAATAGCATTAGCCAGCACTTGCTTGGCCCCTGTACTCACCATGATCTCTTCGGGAGCATAATCCAGCTGATTGTCTCTTTTCAGCTTTTCGGAAATGGCTTGCCTGAGTTCGGGAAAGCCTGCCACAGGTGTATATCGGGTGTAGCCCTGCGCCATTGCCTCAGTGGCAGCTGCTATAATATGGTTTGGTGTTGGAAAATCAGGTTCACCCAGGCTAAGATCTACCACCTGAATGCCTTTTGCTTTGAGTTCGCGTCCCAGTTTGGCCATAAGGATAGTTTGCGGCTCGGAAACGCGCTGAAGCAGGTCGGATAATTGCATGATTTTTTTGGTTTGAATAAAAAGAATCCCCCATCTAAAACAAGCCGTGAAGGTAAGCAATTTTATCGCCAGACAGGCAACTGCTCCCTTATATTAACACAGCCAAACGCACTTATGCAGTTCCCTTTAAAAGGTTTTATTTATATAGCTTTGTAGGATGAAAACCAATATAGGGCAGAAACTCAGCCTCACACTCGAACAGCGGCTGGAGGTGGTGAAAAGAATAGAGCAGTTGTTTCAGGAAGCTGGTTTGGAGCGCGACCTTATCCGAATAGATTGGCAAACAGATCTTGATTTTCCGGTGGTAGAACCGCTTCGACTGGTGGAGCAATTACCGCCCGCATTAAAACTTCGGTACCTGAAACTCATTAACCGTATTATTGAAGTATCTGTTTAAGACCGCGACCGGTATTGTATGATAATGGCCGCTGCGGTAAGCACCAGACCCAATGCAAAGAGTATGGTACAAGGCAATAGGATGCCGGCCCATCCGCTATCACGTAAAATGATCTGATTTACTCCTTCCAGGCTCCAGTACATGGGCGAGCAACGCGCCACGGCCTGCATAGCAGGCGGTAATACCTCAACCGGCACCCAGATGCCGCCCATAGCCGATAGTAATACTACCACAATAGCGCCGAAAGGCATAGCCTGGTTGGCCGTTTTAAATACCGTGCCGATAAAATAGCCGAAGCTGACCGCGGCAAAAGAAATACAGATGGCCACAGGCAGCAAGGCCATAGGCTGTACGCCCAATTGTAAAGCAGGAAGTCCGAATACCGGCAAGAGGAAAATGCCCACCTGTAGCATCACAAAAAACTGCACCAGACATACCAGAATATAGAAGAGTATTTTACCTAGTGCCACCCTGCCCGATGCGCCCGGTATGAGGCGTATCCTTACGGCACTGCCCTCATCATGCTCCCTGATCATATTTCCCGCAATGGGTACGACAATAAGGAACATACCAAAAAGAGCATAGGCAGGTACGTTATGTTGTACCGAATTTAGCTTGGGAGATATCCGGTGGTCGTTGTTCAGGCTCCGCTCCTCTATGTTTAGTACATTAAAAGAAGCCATTGATAGCTGTACCCGCTCCTGGCTGTCTGCACGGTTCATATTGCTCATGCGCTCCAGCAGGATATCCATCTTTACTTGTACCACGTATTGATTAAGGGCAAAATTGAGCGAGCTGCGGAAACTGGGTTTTGCCACCGGGTCGAACAGTAATTGGATGGTGGCGCTGTCGCTCAGGGCTATTTCTTTCATAGCCGCAGGGAGGCCCATGGCCCCGGCCAGCTCATTGGCCATTTTGTTCGACACCGCTATCAATGCCTTCGAGGCATTGCCTGGAATCACTATGCCGATCTTGTATTTGCCCTGCTGTAGCAATTCCTTTAATGCGGGCTCCGTGAGCAGGGTTCCTTCGTTGCCGGTATGTAGTATAAAGCCTTTGTTGCGCTTAAGGCCATCTATTATTTTTTTTCCAACAGGCCCTTTATCCTGATTCACGACAAGGATATCAAATTTCATTTCCTGATAATCGCGAAAAGGCGCATCCTGCACCAGTGCCATAACAATAATAAGCGCGGCCGGCATTAGGAGAAGCAGTAAAATACCTCCCGGGTCACGCAGCAACAACAAAAATTCTTTACGTATAGTAGCAAACACAAGTTTGATTTTGGGAACGGAAGCAAAGTAATGAGTTTTTGCGCAAAAAAAAAGTGACAGCGCCGGGGCTGTCACTTTCAGAACAAAAAAAGGAAACTATTTGAATTCACTATCTTTTATATCGCTATTGGCCTTTGCCGATTGTATGGTGATCGTCATGCCTTGTGTACCACTATCAATAATACTAAAAGGCGTTTTAAATCCATTGCCGTTCTTCACTTCTTTATAATCACTAAAAGACTTGATGGATACGATAGTCTGCCCCTGAATTTCGGTATTGGAAATTTCCTTTATCAGCAGTCCTGAGTTTACATCATAGTATTGTACCGCCCTGTCTTTACCATCATTACTCACTTTTTCAAGGGCATATACCTCTTTTCCATCCTGGGTTTCTTTGCCCAGTACTTTATAGTTAATGCCGTATTTTTTAGGATGCAGGTCAGCCTGTAGATCACATTCTTCAGCACGTTCCTTCAGGTCGTCGGCAGTCATGTCTTTGCGTTGGCCCATGGCTTCCATATAGCCTTTTTCACCATTTACCACTACCTTTTGCGCTACCTGGCCGTTAAATTCCACTACTTCTTTCAGCTTATCGGGTGCGGCCACTTTACGTACATATTTCAGGTCCATGCCCATTTGCTTGATGCTGGCAACAATGCTCAGGTCTTTTAGTCCTTCAATAGCTGCTTTGCCACCAATGGCATTGATGTATTTGTCCAGCACTTCCTGGGCGGAAATATCTGCTGCCTGTGTTTCTGCCACTTCAATAGGGTTGCCGTAATTGTCGTAATAATTCACGCTACCATCGGCACTGAATCGCTTCAGCTTCACTACTTCGTCCTGGTTACCGACAACTACGATATGTGCCTGCTCAGGAAGGATGTATTTCTGTGCAGTTTGCTGCACATCAGCCACGGTAATGGCGCTCAGGTTTTTCAGGTAATTCTTATAATAGTCCTTGGGCATGTTAAAGCGGTCAACATTAATAGCATATTGTGCTATGGTACCCGGATTTTCAAGACCAATAGCAAATTTACCGGCCATGTAGTTGAGTGCGTTCTGCAATACCTCATCAGATACCGGTGTATTTCGGATCTCATTCATTTCATGCATCATTTCGGCAATAGAACTGTCCGTCA
>JBEBUO010000260.1:0-3150 GCA_040393285.1 Taibaiella helva
TTCGGCTACAGCCGTAAACATAGTAAGTTGAACAAGAACCGCTAAGCATAATTTAAAGCCAGATGGTCATCGCGGCGTAGGCCAGCATCATACCATCTACGAACAAAAGGTAGTATACATCGGTATTTACTTTGCGGGAATATACCAGCACAAGCTTGGTGCATAGGGCGATGGCCCATGCGCATAACAGGCGGTCGGGCAGGGGGTAACGGGTATACTGCCAGTAAGCCAGTAAACAAAACAGCAAGAGGAAGAAATCCATCATCCGGATACTGTTGTTGAGTCCAATGGCGTTGGGCAGGGTATAGATTCGTCCGGCCTTATCCGTTTCCATATCCCGTATGTCGAATGCAATGCATAATGGCAACATAAACGTAAAGCGCATCAGGAATTCCACTTCATAGTCAGCAAACTGTTTTTGCCAGTTGTACATGGGCATCAGTACGGTGACACAGGTCCAGACCATTGATAGCAGAAATAATTTGAGCAAGCCCCAGTCTTTGAGCCTTTTCTTTTGTGGAAAGGGTAGTATCGGCAAAGAGTACCCCAGGGATAATAAGCCCAGAGCCAGGCTGATACCGACTACTTTCCAGGGCAGGTAAAAAACACAGCATCCGGAAAGCAGCATTCCGATGGCAATGAGCGCAGGGTGCACCCAGGTATGTCGGGCCGACCAGTCGGCCCTGTCGGACAGGCCGGGAGGCAGCTTCTTGATGTAATAATGCAGGTTGTAAATAACGATGGTATTGGCAGCCACAAAGAGGTGTAAGGCGCTGAACATAGGAGGCACCTTACCCAATAATAATTTTTCAGTAGCCGTGCACAGGCCCACAGCACATAAAGCCGCAAAGAGGCTGCTGTAAAGTATAGCCTTGATCAGATTCAAGACACAAATGTAGCAAGCTTTCCCTATAAACAGGACGGCTTTGTCACGGCTTATTTTTTCTTACATTTGCACCCTTGTGAAATCGTATAAAGACAGCAGAAAATTTAATTGGACCCGTAGCATACTGCTACGTATCATTGATTTTTTCTACCCTCTTTTTTCCAGGTGGATGCCGTTACAGACGTACCGGTATGCTGCTTGCGGAGGTGGTGTTACTGTGCTGGGGCTACTGGTTTACTTCCTGGCTTATAATTTCGTTTTTGATACCGAGATTGTATCCTTTGGCCCGGTGGTGATGACGCGCTATATTGCAGCTTACGTATTGTCGTTTTGTGTCAGTTTTCCGGTTGGCTTTTTCCTGTCCAAGTTTATTGTTTTTCAGGAGTCACATCTGAGGGGCAGGATACAGTTGTTTCGCTATGCCGTGCTCCAGGGACTGAATATTGCGTTGAATTATACCTTATTGCACTTTTTTGCCGGCTTCCTGGGTTTCTGGGCTACCCCCTCTCAAACACTTACTTCAGGTATCATAGCTGTATTCAGTTATTTTTTTCAGCGTTATATCTCGTTCAGAACCCACAGAGATCCTGCTATAACGGGTATCCCGGCTATTGAAGAAGAGGAAAGTACGGACTAAATGCTTGTTTATTGATGGAAAACTTTACCTTTGCAGCCGGAAAAAAGTACAGGGCTTCGTAGTACAATGGATAGTATAAGAGTTTCCGAAGCTCCAGATCCAGGTTCGATTCCTGGCGAAGCCACTTCCTGAATAAAAAATCCTGTCTCCATACGAAGAGACAGGATTTTTTATTCCTGATTTTCTCCCTTCAGGACGGCAGCTCAGGGCTCGCCTTCTTCTTACTCATTCTGTTCTTAATAAGACCCAGCAATACGGGTACCACTGAAATGAATATGATCAGAAACACTACTTTTTCAAAATGATCGCGTACCAGCGGTATGTTGCCCAGGAAGTAGCCTGCCATGCCGATGCCACCTACCCACAGTAAAGCACCCACAATATTATAGGTAACAAAAGTGCGGTAATGCATCTTACCCACACCTGCTACAAAGGGAGCAAAGGTGCGCACGAAAGGCACGAAGCGGGCTATGATGATGGTTTTGGAACCATGCTTTTCGTAAAATTGATGGGTTTTCTCGAGATGTTCCGGCTTGACCAGTTGCCGCCCAAATAGTTTCCACTTGAGTATTTTATGGCCTACGTATTTGCCGATGAAATAATTGCAACCATCGCCTAGTACAGCCGCTATAAACAGTAATAAAAGACTAAGCCAGATGTCGAGTGAACCCTGCGCAGCAAACATGCCCACGGCAAATATAAGCGAGTCGCCGGGCAGAAAAGGCATAACGACTAAACCGGTCTCTACGAAGATGATGGCAAAAAGAATAAGGTATACCCAATTGTCATACTTGATGATGAAATCATTCAGATGCTGATCAATATGGAGTATAAAATCAATGAGTCCCATAAATAACGATTTACAAAGGCTGCGAATTTACCGTATTTAGTGCAATAAAACATGTTCAGCAGTGATCTTCCGGCTTATTCCCAGTCGCCCCTGATCTTCAGCACTTTTTCAATAACATCCCGGGCGCAACCCTTACCGCCGGCAAGCGGGCTGATATACGTGGCCATTTGCTTTACATCAACAGCAGCATCGGCAGGACAACAAGCCAGACCGCATGCCTGCATAGGTGCTATATCCGGCATGTCGTCGCCCATGTATAACACTTCTTCCTGTTTGAGGCCGTGCCGCTGCACCAGGTCCAGGAGCAATGCTGTCTTGTTGTTTACCTGTATGTATACTTCGGAAACGCCCAGCCGGGCCAGCCGGCCTTGAGCAGCTGTGGATTTGCCGCCCGAGATTACCCATACGTGGTAGCCTTTCTTTACCGCCAATTGCAGTGCATACCCGTCCTTTATATTCATCATGCGCAGCAACTCTCCCTGTTCCGGTACCAGCAGCATGCCATCGGTCAATACACCGTCAATATCAAAAACAAATGCCCGTATAGGCTGGAAAAGGTCTAATAGATTCATGTGTTGTTTTTATGACGACTGTGTTTTATTTTCCTTGTTTTATAGAATCACTTATATCCTTATAGATTTGTTGCCATTCCGGATGCCCTTCCAGTAATTTGAGGTGTTCTGCCAGGGTACTCTTGTCCTCCCTTATGGCCGGACCCGTCTGACTATCACTTGGGTTGATGTGGCCTACCTGGTCAATCGTTTGCCTGATGATGGG
>JBEBUO010000261.1:0-3149 GCA_040393285.1 Taibaiella helva
CTGATCGCACTATGTCGGCGGATTAAACAAATTGTACAACCAAAAGGATATTCCGGGGGTAAGTGGCAATTTTATACGGTACTCACCTGGGTATCTTGTGAGATTATAGGTTTCATGATCTCACTAATGCTGGGAAAAGACATGATCGTTGTGTTATTAAGCGGCATGCTTTGTGCTGTAGGTGGCTTCCTGATGCTGCAACATAAAGCACGCCGCTTGCCCGATCTTAAAGTAGAAGACCAGGAATGGATAGAAGAAATTGGTAAAGCAGACCAACAAAACCAGTACTAATGTCCTTATTTATTGACACACATACCCATTTGTACGACGAGCAGTTTGACGATGACCGCCCGGCTGTTGTGCAACGTGCTATAGATGCAGGCGTTACCTATATGTACCTGCCTAATTGTGACAGCAGCACTATAGCCCCTATGCTGCAAATGGCCGCCCAGTGGCCGGAACACTGCAAGCCCATGATGGGCCTGCACCCCTGCTATGTAAAAGAAAATTATAGGGAGGAACTGAAGCTTGTGCAAGAACACCTCTTTCAGGGTAGCTTCCATGCTGTTGGGGAAATAGGATTAGATTTTCATTGGGATACAAGCTTTGCCGAACAGCAAAAGGAAGCCTTGGCACAACAAATCGACTGGGCACTGGAACTGGACCTTCCGGTAATACTCCATACCCGAAAATCCATGCGGGATACCATAGAGCTCATACAACAGAAACAGAATGGAAGTCTCCGGGGCATTTTCCATTGCTTTGGCGGCAGCAGTGATGATGCCCGTCAAATTATTGATGCCGGACTGCTTCTCGGTATCGGTGGGGTAGCCACTTTTAAAAAAAGTCACCTGCCCGAACTATTGCGCGATATCCCTCTGGATCATATCGTATTGGAAACCGACGCCCCTTATCTGGCACCTGTTCCCTACAGAGGCAAACGTAATGAGAGCGCCTACCTGCCCCTGATCGCAGATCTGATTGCTACGGCAAAGCAATGCAGTATAGAAGAGGTGGCCAGTGCCACGAGCCAGAATGCACTAAATATTTTTAAACTCGCAAAAGCATGATCTTACAAGCAGGTACCAAAGCGCCGGCGTTTAAGGCACCCAACCAGGATGGGGAAATGGTTGCACTAAAAGACTATAAAGGCAAGCGTATTGCACTCTATTTTTACCCACATGACAATACACCAACCTGTACCACGCAAGCATGTAACCTGAGGGACAACATCAGCGCCCTCAAACAAGCAGGAATTACAGTAATCGGCGTAAGCACCGATGACGTAAAAAGCCACAAAAAATTTGAACAGAAGCAACAATTACCTTTTCCTCTGCTGGCCGATACCGATCAAAAGATCGCCGAAGCCTACGGTGTATGGGGATGGAAGAAATTCATGGGAAAAACGTTTATGGGTACCCACCGCACTACTTTCCTGATTAATGAAAAGGGCTTTATTGAGCATGTCATTGAAAAAGTGAAGAGCAAGGACCACGCCGCTCAGATCCTAGAATTATGGAAATAATAACAATTGGGCATATAACGATGCATGATAATTGCGTTCTAAATAAAACTTAAAACAAGTGTTCCATGATAAAAAGAATATTAACCCTTGGTTTCCTTAGCCTATCAATACCTGCTATGACGCGGGCCCAGACCTTAGACGACCTCTTTAATGTCTTATCTGGTGAGGATAAAGGTACCTCTCAGCAGCAGCAAAGTACAGGAAACCGGACAGGTACGACAAATAGCCGTACAAACACCAATACCAACAAGAAGAACCTGAGTAACTCCGAAATTGCTTCCGGCCTGAAAGAAGCGCTCAAAGTAGGCGCACAAAATGCAGGTAAACGACTGTCGGCAACCGATGGTTACTTTGGCAACAGTTTAATTAAAATTCTCCTCCCACCTGAAGCGCAGCAAGTAGAAAGCTCTCTTCGGGCTATCGGTATGGGCTCAATCGTAGATAAAGCCATTCTTTCTATGAACCGTGCGGCAGAAGACGCCGCTACCAAGGCTGCACCTATTTTTATCAATGCCATTACAAGTATGAGCATTCAGGATGGTATCAATATTTTATCGGGCGGTAACAATGCAGCCACGCTATTCTTAAAAGCACGCACCACAGCGGCCCTGACCCAGGCTTTCCAACCTGTTATTCAGAATTCCCTGAATAAAGTAGGCGCCCCGGAAATATGGCGTACCGTTTTTTCTACTTATAACAACCTGCCGCTGGCGCAAAATAAAGTGAACCCCGACCTTACCGGATATGTAACCGAGCGCGCACTTGCCGGCCTGTTTACCACCATTGCTGACGAAGAACTAAAAATCAGGACCAACCCGGCCGCAAGGGTCAACGACCTATTGAAAAAGGTATTTGGCGGATAGGGCGCATGATTTATCGCTAGTTTGTTAGTCAAAAAAGCATCCCCGACACTTTCTATCGGGGATGCTTTTTTAATATCCATAATAACATGGGCAGAACCCTTCGTCTTACGATTTGTTTTTAATAAACTTCAGAAAACGAGCACGGTGTTCAGACTGGAGCTTATAGCCGATTAAATAAGCGCCATCTGCGGCACCATGCAGCGGAAGCACGATTTTATTTTTCCCGGCCTTCAGCTCATACTTTGTCTGTACCCTAACGACCCTGGACAGATTGTCTATAATCCAAATAGTGATCGTTTGGGCCTCTTCTGTAGTGCAGTCAAAAGTAATGTGATCGACTGCCGGATTCGGATAGAGCGTTACCACAGACTGGGACTCCGTATAATACGGTAAAGTCCTGATTTCAGAATAAACCGATCTGCCGTCAAGAAGTATTTGTTTTATCCTGTAGTAATTGTTTCCAATGTACAGGTCGGAATCAATATGGTTACGGGTTGCTGTACCTGGATCCTCTTGGTCTGTATCCACCTTGGCTATAACTTTAAAACCTACGCCGTCGGCCGATTTCTCCACCTCATAATAATTGACATCTTGTTCCCCTGATACTTTCCATTCCAGGAAGCCCATATTCTTTTTGTAAAGGCGCGCGTCAAAGGCCAGGAAATCAAGGGGAAGCGGGTTACCTCCGCAATCGAACTGAACCGTGTAGTCTACGAAACAGTCGTCATGTGAGGCCCTGAAAACTGCTTCTGTAGCACCTG
>JBEBUO010000262.1:0-3117 GCA_040393285.1 Taibaiella helva
ACCATGCAAAAGCGTGTCAGCCTGAGCGGAGTCGAAGGCGACAGACGTTAGCAATTCATTTTTTTTCAATGGACTTGACTGTTTCCTAAAGTTCTATCACCCGTCCCGGCAGATCGCGTCTGAAAATTTTGACTTAAATCTTTTATTTAGGCTTTGGTCTAATCTTAAAATTTTCATCGCGATGACGCGCCCTTTTAGAGGTTACACCGCTAGTGTACCTTTTGCGAGCCTTGATACAACCAGCTTACCGCTGCTTTTGACTAGCGGCTTTCCCCGCTGCACCACCTTCTTACGGTCATGCTGCAAGCATCTATAGCACAGCCTCCAACCCCGTAAGCACAGCGGTTACTATGGTCACATCCGGCGTACCACAGCGGGCTCCTTGCTTCATTTATAATAGAAGCGCTCCTCGTCACAACACCCTTTTCCTTGTCATCCCGACGGGAGGTCCCGGAGCGAAACGTAGTGGAGCGAAGGGACCGAACGGAGGGATCTCAACATTTATAAATAGCAGTGCCACGATACTCTTGAGATCCCTCCCAAAGGTCGGGATAGAAAGATACTTCCGGCGCAGTGGCATTCGTCTCAAAGGGAAGGTGCCTACCTGATGCACGAGTGCTTCTGCTTTAACCACCATGCAAAAGCTTGTCAGGCTGAACGGAATAGAAGGCGGCAGAAGCCGGCGAACAGCCCAAGCTGCATAATTGTGAGCAAAGAGAACAGCATAAAACTGCGTGAAGCAAGACGTGAATAAGCCGCTTACAACTTCGTAAACTTAAGGTAGGATTGCGCGCCTTCTTTACTTAACAGGTGCAGTATATAAAAGCCTTTGGGAAGTGTGGAAATGTCTATTGCCTTGTTTGCTTTAAGCACGCAGTGGCCGCATACCTTTTGACCCAATTGGTTGTATATACTTATCCTTACCCCTTTAGCTAGATTGGAAAGGTGGATATAATCATCAGCCGGATTGGGATAAAGTGTTACAGGGCTGTTGCTGCTGACCGGATGGTGAACCGATGACGGATCAGTATTGTACTCCGAAGATATGTAGATACAGTCACAATCCCCTTCGAAACTTACCGTAAACACAGCCGGCTCACTATCGCTGATGTCTAAGGAATCTGTAATGGCACCCTCAATGCTCAAGCCATTTTTGAACCACTGGTAGTTGGTAAATCCATTGGGGGCATATAATTTATTGTCTATTCTGTAAATGGTAAATTCGGTTTGCAGGCAGGGGCTAAAATTAAGTTTCCCTACAAAGCCCGATATACTGCCAGCAGCTTTGGTTGCCTTATAAGCGCCGGCTGTGGCCAGGTTATCAATAGCCGTGTGTCCGGAGACGAAATAAACATGAGGGCCAATGGGATTGATATTGTTGATACCCTCATCAAATGGCCTGGACCACATCAGGTTTCCGGTATAATCCAGAGCAACAATAAATCCCTTTTTATTTCCGGTAGGTGGCGTGTAACTGCAATCAGTATCAAAGTAAAAATCCGCACTCCTGGTGCCGCCAGCGACTTGTATTTCTTCTTTGTTGTACCCCTTGCTAACCACCATAGCATTTGAAAAGCCAAATATGCCGCTATGCGCTGGTACGAAGGAAAACTCATCCTGGCTACCTCCGATGTAGGAACCCCATTGTTTCTGGCCCGATTCGTTGTATTTCAACAAAACCATATCATACAAACCACCACTGTAGCCGGGATTGAAGGTGCCCGCTGTGCTTAAGTTCGTACTGCGTACCCTTCCATAAATAAATACATTTTCCTGTCCGGTAGTATCATGGCTCGTAGTTTTTATATCCAGATATCGGTCTGTGGTGCTATCTCCTCCCAAATATGTACTCCATATGCGTTGACCCAGTGTATCAAACTTGGCCAGGAATCCGAGCAGCTTATTCGTGTCCGGGTCCCGTGTTTCCAGCGCCGCATTAGGTGAGGCTATGTTAGTTAAGCTCTTTGTGGAGCCACAGACATACAAATAGCCTTGCTCGCTCAGCGTTATATTAGTTAAATCATCATGTCCTTCGCCCCCTATATACGTGCTCCAGATGCGGCTTCCGAAATTGTTGAATTTAGCCAGGATACCATCGCATGGACCACCAAAAAAATTGGGTTGGAAAGTTCCCGGAGTGCCCAGTCCGGGTAGATAAGAGGAGGCACACAGGTAAATGTCATTATTTGCCGGATCAACGGTGATGCCGGAATAGCCACCCGGATTGCCCGCACCATAGTAGGTACTCCATAGCAATACCCCATCTGCCGAAAATTTGGAAAGAAAGTTATTGGGCAGATCTGAATCAGGTGCGGCAACTGCAGCCTCCTGAAAAGCGTCCGGAGTACTTATGTGGAGTGCGCTCGTAGTATTACCAAACAGGATGACGCAACCCTGGTTGTCGATGGCCAGGTCAGTAACAATATCTGTCCCTTCGCCGCCCAGATAGGTACCCCAGATCAAGTTGCCCAGGGTGTCCCATTTGCATAAAAAGACATCTGTAGTCAGCCCCAGGTGCCCACCGGCATCGTAAAGCGCTTGCTGATGCGCCCCTGGTGTCGCAATACCCATAGTGTCATTGGTAATACCGGCCACATAAACAAAATGATGAGTGCTGTCGTAAACGGCAGCAAGTGGTTTAGTGCCGCTCAGTTCCTGTTTTTGCACCCCATAATAGCTCAGCCATTCCAGGTGGGTCTGGCTGCTTGCGGCTACAGCTAAAAACAGAAAGAAAAGCAGAAACAAACTTCTCATGATTATTTGTTTCTGTAAATATAATCATAATCGATAACCTTAGCACGTATCATGCATGCGCCTCGCTAACGCACACCTGCAACGTGTGCCCGAGGTGCTAGCAGCCAGCGCGCATCCCTCGTGTGCTGCAATCAATACCGCTGCCCCGGAACGCCACACTTTATGGTTATCGCGATGAAAATTTTGGAGCATCCTTTATAGGAAGTGTTATCTTCACCGATAGCCGCGAACTTTCTCGGCGAAGCCAATCCTTTTGCGTGCCTGGATGTAGTTCACGGCTGTCCCTTTTCTTATCATCCCGACGGAGGCCTCTCCTTCAGTATTGGAGACCCTGCGACAACGTAGAGCGCACCATGCAAAAGC
>JBEBUO010000263.1:0-3105 GCA_040393285.1 Taibaiella helva
AGACCTTATCTACTTTCATTACAGGAAAGGGATGTGTGAGGCTGTAATAGCCTAAATGATCGCCAAAGGGCCCTTCCGGTTTATTGTCGCCCGGGAATACAGATCCAGTAATAATGAAATCGGCATCATTACTGATACAATGCCCCTGATGGTAGCTGTACCGGAAGCGCCTGCCTGCCAGCAGACCCGCAAAGGTCATCTCGCTCAGGCCCTCGGGCAGGGGCATCACCGCTGCCAGGCTATGGGCGGGAGGTCCGCCTACAAAGCAACTCACCTGAAGCGGTATCCCTTTTTTATTGGCCTTCGTTTGGTGAATACCGATACCCCGATGAATCTGGTAATGCAATCCGATTTCCTTGTCCTGTTCATAGTCATTGCCCGAAAGCTGGATACGGTACATACCCAGGTTGGCGTGCATGATTCCCGGTTGTTCAGGATCTTCGGTATATACCTGCGGCAGGGTAATAAAGGCACCCCCATCCATAGGCCAATGTTGTATTTGCGGCAGTTCCGAAATATGTATTTCTTCAAAATCGGCAGCAGGGAAAGACTTTTTTACGGGCAGGGCTTTAAGGGCGGCAAGACCTGAGGAGAGGTTACTGAACGGACTTTTAAGCGCTGCCATGGGGTCATTTCTTAAGGCCACTACCTTCTGTACATTATCCCATGTTTTGCGAAATAGGAATTTGCTCCGCTCCAGGTTACCGAAAAGGTTGGACGCCGCGCGGTAGCGGCTACCTTTTACCCGTTCAAACAGCAAAGCAGGACCCTGGCGTTCGAACAGGTGTAAGTGGATAGCGGCCATTTCCAAATAGGGATCAACTTCTTCTTTGATCCGTATCAGATGCCCGTGCCGTTCCAGGTCGATGACGCAACTTTCCAGAGTGGGATACATACTTTTCGTTTTCTGTTTGAAGAATGGTTTAACGCACAATCATTTCAAAGGAGTCAGTGTGAAGCCCTTTTTTCTAAGGAGGGCAATCACACCTTCATCGCCGGCCAGGTGGCCTGCACCCACTGCTATAAATGTAGGTTCGTGCTGAACAAGTGGTCCTATTTGTTCTGCCCAGTTCCGGTTGCGGCGGTAAAGCAGTTCCTCCAGGTTAAGCTCGTAGTCGGGCGACTGGGCAATTAACTGGTGTAATAATTGAATATCCTGATGCTTATAGGCGGTTATAAGCTCGCTGTATTGATGCTTTAGGGAGTCGGGCTGGCTGGCATACTTCAGCACCAGCTGCGCCAGGGAATCGGGCTCCATTTTGTCTACGATGGCGATCTGGTCGGCGGCTTGCTCCAGGCCTATCACTTCTTTACCTTTTTCTGCAGCCTGAGCAGTCAGTTTAAGCTCATAAGATTGCGGAGCCGGGCAATTCAGGGATTTGAACGACAAAATACTGAGTACAGCAAAAGGTCTCATATGTTGAATCATACGGACGGGTATACCTGCAAAGTCCATCAGGTCGACCGACAATTGCTGATATTGTTCATCAGAGAAATAATCTTTCAAGGCCATTCCTTTCGGCAGTGTCATCGACTGTGTCAGTTGGGCTTGTACTTCAGCATCGTCCATATCCATTTCCAGAGCAACTCGACTACAGCCATCAAATGCCTTTTGCATGCTGTCGGTCCATATATAATCCGCTTCGCAGATAAAATGAATGGTGCCAAACAGGTAAGAGGGTGCCTGGAGCCCGTTTCCTGAAATTTCCCACAACAACGCAGCTTGTTGTGGTTTTTCCTGTGCGGCCACCTGCCGGGTCATGCAGGTATAAGAGGAAATGCCTAAAAGTACACTACACAATTTGACGATACGGGAAAAATTAGCTGTCATGATAAGATAATTTTTAGTTTAGTGTGCTACAAAAAAACGCTAATGCACATGGGTGAGGGCGCCACCGGGTAAGGTAGAGCATGCCAGACCAACCCCCAGCAAAATAATCAGCCACTTCTTCCAATTCATGTCATGAGAGCGGGTACCGCTTTCAAAAAATATAGTGGTGGCTATGTGGATAAAAGAACCGGTGATTACCGGCAGGCACCAGGTTACAAAGGTATGGATTCCGGTATAGTGTTCGCCCAGGAAATGGGTAAGCACAGCGGCCAACGGTGTAATACCAGAAAACAGCAGTAGGGTAAGCCATGCCTTATTCCGGTCCCGGCTCCGGAGGTACACCAACGAGGTGATGAGCATAGCCTCGGGTAGCTTATGTAAAGATACGGCCAGATAGAGTGCGGATAAGGTTACTTCCTCCTTGTACTGAACACCCAGCGGTAGTCCTTCGCTAAAGGCATGAATACTCAGTCCTATGAGCACAGGCCATAGGGCAACAGTGTGGTGCCGGTGCGTATCGGCAAGGTGGGCATGACCATGTTCTACACCATGCGTGAAGCGTTGTATGGCTTGTTGCAGAAAAAAGCCCGCCAATACCAGTACGCCCGCCCAGGTATGGTGGCTTCCCAGGGTTTCAGGCAGTAGATGTAAAATGGTGATGCCCAAAAGAAAAGAGCCGGAAAAGGTGAGCAAGGTATTCATCCTGGCCTCCGACCAGCTTTTGCTCCATAGCGGCACGCTGCCGCCGATAACGGTGAGTAGCATCAGACCAAGGGCATAAAACAAGAGCATATGTAGCGCTATTTTGCAGCAAATGTATGGAATTTGGTTTACAAAATGCAACTTCGTTGCATTTGAAAATGCTTATCTTTGCCTTATGAGCCGACCAGAAGATATATTACAGCAACATCGGTTAAAACACACGCGTTTACGTAAAGCTGTATTGGAGAAGTTACTTGCTGCTGACAAAGGTTTATCTCATCAGGACCTGAGCAAAGATCTTGAGGTGAGCTGTAACCGGGTGACATTATTCAGAACTTTGCATGTATTTGAGGAAGCGGGCATTTTGCATAAAATCATGGACCCGGACGGCACCTCGAAATACGCTTATTCTACACATCCTGAGGGAAGTGATACACACAGCCATGCACATTTCGTATGTTTGTATTGCAAAGAGATTTTCTGTCTTAATGAGGTAGCTTTGCTCAAAGGATTAAAAGTGCCTAAAGGTTTTGAGAAAGTTCAACTGGACGTACAGATCAAAGGGTACTGTA
>JBEBUO010000264.1:0-3069 GCA_040393285.1 Taibaiella helva
TTCTTTTCCTTAATTTTGAACACTTTCCTACATTGCTTTTTCGAATAAAACTGTATTAGATGAATGAATACCGCCCCGGAGGCTTTCAGATATTACCCCCTGTCATTAAGAATTTATTGATTATTAATGTCATTGTGTTTTTGGCCACTTATGTGTTCAAAAAAATGGGCTTGATCAATTTGGACGCGTATCTCGCCCTTTTCCACTGGGATTCCCCATTATTCCGCCCCTGGCAGATCATTACCCATTTGTTTATGCATGGCGACTTCGGCCATCTGTTTTTTAATATGTTCGCCTTGTGGATGTTTGGAAATGTGATTGAAAATGTATTCGGCCCCAAGCGCTTTCTGGTTTTTTACTTTGTATGCGGGCTGGGCGCTGCGCTTTGCCACATGCTGGTCTTTCACTGGGAAAATGCGGAAGCTATTCAATGGTTTAATACCCAGGATCCGGCTTTGCAGTATCAAATGGTACGGCAGATTATTGAGACCCATTACGGTGTTGTAAAAGCAGCGCCGCTGGCCACCCCTATGGTGGGCGCTTCGGGTGCCATATTCGGCCTGTTGTTTGCCTTTGGTTACCTGTTCCCTAACTTGCTGATTTATGTGTATTTTCTGTTTCCCATTAAGGCGAAATACTTCGTAGCTGTGTATGCCTTGCTGGAGCTTTTTTACGGACTAAGAGGCAGCGCGACGGATAATGTGGCTCACTTTGCCCACCTGGGCGGTATGCTGTTTGCGTTCTTGCTGCTGCGCAGATGGCATATATCGTCGAAAAATATCCGTATATAATTGGATGTATGAGGTAATCAAAAGCGGCCGGCTTTTTTAGGCACATTCAGGATTTTTTTTTAAATTGCTAAGGAATATAAACCGAATATGAGAACGGAATTTAGCCGGCAACGGAGTAACCTGATTTCCAATTACGGACGTAACGCACTGATTCAACTCATTGTCGCGTGTGGGGTATGTTTTATCCTGGCTTATGCGATGTTCGTTATTTTTTTAGTCATAGCACCTGATCAGAAAATGCTGGTCAACGGCGTACAACAAACCGTGAGTTTCCATAATTCGATAAGTGCTTATATTGGTATCCAATCTTTTTCGGAATTCCTGCATAAACCCTGGGTGTTGCTTACCTATCCCTGGGCACATCAGAATTTCCTGCAACTGCTCAGCAATATGCTGTGGTTGTATTGCTTCGGTTCTGTGATACAGTCCCTTGTAGGCTATAGGGAAATCATTCCCCTCTTTATCATTGCCAGTCTGGTAAGTGCCGTGTTGTTTTTGGCGGCTACTGCCCTTTGGCCACCCTTTAGCCTGAGCTATTATTATAATGGTGCTTTACCCGGTATTATGGCTTTTGCTATCGGCGCCATCACCTTAGCGCCCCGCTTCCGCTTTTACCTCGGAGAGCGGTTTGCTATCCCTTTATGGTTGGTGCTGGCTGTGTTTCTGCTGATTAATATGCTCAACTTTGCGGGTAATCATTATGGCATGTTGTTACTTTGTGCTGCGGCTGCGCTTACGGGCTTTGGATATATTAAATTATTGCAAAGTGGCGTGCGGCCCGGGCAGCGGGTGTACGCGGCCCTGAAAGGCCTTCAGGGTAGCTTTACGCCTAATACGATGCAGGCGTCAGGTGGGCAGCAAAGGCGTACACAGGCATTGCATACCCGCAAGCCGGAGCCGGAACAAGTTACCGACGAGCGGATAGATATGCTGCTGGATAAAATCAATCAGAAAGGATATGACTCGCTTACGGCCGAAGAAAAAGAAACCCTATTAAAAGCCAGTAAGGGCCGGTAATTCCCATGCCTGAAAAACATAAACTGTTTTGAGCCAATCTTCTTTATTTTCAAGAATCTTCAGAAGTCTTGCCCTCCTCTTGAACATAGCGGTTATCGCCTGGCTATTGGCGTGCCTGGCAGCAGCCTACATATTCCCTCAGGGTAAGGTGAGCATCGTCAGCTTGTTCAGTTTCAGCACTTTTTTTGCCATAGTGGCCAACCTGGCCTTTCTTGTTTTCTGGCTTTTTTCTTCAAAAAAGAAAAACAGTCTCTTGTCGCTTATTGCACTGGGGCTTTGCTGGCCTGTGGTGCGTCCTGTATGGGGCACCAATTATTTTGGCAATAATGATACTTCGGCAGAAGCACAGCGATTGAAAATCATGACCTGGAATGTACATTTATTCGATCTGGGCGAATGGACCAAAGATAAGTCCTCAAAAGAGCGGATTATTAAGCTGATAAAGGAGGAAAATCCCGATATCCTTTGCCTTCAGGAGTTTTACTGGGATGAAGCTTCAGACCAGGAACCTTATACCCAGCTCTTGCAGCAGCAGGGCTATCCCTATGCCAAGTTTTCGATTGAGAACAGGATGAAAAAAAGTGTGATGACCAGCCATGCGGGTAAGGGCGAGATCATCAATATCGGGCATGCCGTGTTTTCTAAGTTTCCTTTGAAAAATGAGCAGCGCTATGCACTGGACAGCAGTAGGTACAACATGCTTTCCGTACAGGTGGCCGTGGCCGAGAACCGTATTTTCTCGTTGAACGTAGTGCACCTGACCTCTGTGGCCTTTGGCCGGCGGGAAATGAGCTATATTGAGGACGTAAAGCTGAACAGCAAGGCTCCCGACCGTGAGGCCAAATCGAAATTTATTTTACGCAAACTGCGTGATGCCACAGAAAAAAGAGCGCGTCTGGCTGTAGCGATAGATTCTGTCAAACGACGGATGGAGCATCCCATTATTATATGTGGCGATTTTAACGATGTGCCGGGCTCTTACGTATACCGGAAGGTAAAAGGGAGTCTGGGTGATGCGTTTACAGCTAAGGGTAAGGGATTGGGACGCACCTACCTGAAGATATTTCCTACCCTTCGTATCGATTATATCTTCTATGACGATAAGGCCCTTAAAGTGGAGGGTTACGACCGGCCGGCTGTTGGCTTATCAGACCATTTTCCGGTAATTGCTACTTTTTCGTACCGGAAAACAGATACCACTGGTTTATAAATAGAATAAAATTTTCCTGAACGACCCAACGCAATAAGCCGGGGTTTCGTC
>JBEBUO010000265.1:0-3064 GCA_040393285.1 Taibaiella helva
TACACATAACCCTGACCGCGATGATGGATTTCATTGTCTATAAAGTAAAGTATATTTTCATAAACAGGGAATGCATACTGGCCAAACAAGTTGTGTGTTTCCTGAAAACGTGCCTCATTGAACTGTTGCCATAAGCTATTTATCTGTGCCGTTGCTTCATCCCATGCAGCGAGGATCAGTGCTTTTGTTGTCAGTCCCTCGCCTTTCTCATCAAGTGACATGGCGTTGCCGGTTACGAGTTCTTTAAGCCCCGGTGCGGCTATCGCAAGCAGTTCTGTGGCCATCAATGCGAAAGGTCGCATACCGCCGATGCTAAAGGTAAACAGCTCGTTTTCGGGAAATGCCTCTATCACGCGACGGGTAAGTGCGCGATGTCCCTGCCAATGGTGTAGTAGTGCGGCAGCGTTGATAACGGGAACGGTTGCTGGTTGGGTAGCGGATGTCATAAGTTGTGTGTTTGGGTGAAAAATAATACTTGAACAACAAAGGTAGCGGGGGTGGGTGACAACCCTATGGCAGTGCCTATACCGAAATTTTTTATTTTTTTGGGGTGATGCCGGAGCCGGAGTGGTTGTTTACGGTCTGCTTACCATCCTTAATTTTTGATTGAACTAAGCTACATATTGTGATTATATTACTAAATATGGGTAAAAAAAAGGGCAATAATTTATTATGGTTATGTTTTTTTTATATTTTGTGGATACTATTGACTTAAGGGGCCGAGTTGTCGAGGTCGCTACAAACCAAACCAAACTATGACTGCTCTTTTTTATTCCCGTTTGAACAGGGGAAGAGGTATACTATCTTTGTGTAGCTTAACTGCCCTGGTGTTTTTTTTGTCTTTTTTAAGCCACATTGCCTGTGGTCAGACAGTAACCGTGCAGGTGGGCACAGGTGCCGGGAGTCAAATTAACCTTCCTATTAACGCCAATTACGGTTATTCTTATAGCCAGCAAATTTTTACTGCGGCAGAGCTATCGGCCGCCGGAGCTATTCCCGGTGCGGAAATTAATTACCTTAGGTTTCATTTACTCACTGTGGCCGGCAACATGACTAATGCCTCCGGATGGACCGTATTTATGGCCCATACTACTCGAGGTGTATTTGAAAACAGCAACGCCTCAAGTTGGGAACCAATCAGCAACTTTACCCAGGTATTTAACGGAACGGTCGACCTGAGTGTCGTAGGATGGGTAGACATCGTTTTATCTACGCCTTTTATATGGGATGGCGTCAATAACCTTATACTGGCCGTACATGAGGAAGCACCAGGATACGCATCATCATCTGTTGGGTGGGAGGCAAGTACCATGCCTGTGAACCAGGGTTTGTATTACCGTAATGATAGCAATAATCCTGATCCGGCGGCACCGCCAAATGCCACTGCCCTTACTACTTCCCGTACGAATGTCCAGCTTGGGTTTACACAAACACCCTGTTCGGGCTTGCTTCCATCACCCGGAAATGCGCTTACTACGGGGGACGAATTTTGTGAGAGCGGAGCTCCCGTGCTTCATATACAGAATAATTATGGTAATTATTCGGGGATGAGCTATCAATGGCAATGGTCAGCAGACGGCCAAGGTGGATGGCAGGACCTTGCCGGTGCTAACCAGCTATTTTACCAGGCTCCTGAATTGACAGGCGACATATGGTACCGGGCCGGGCTTTCCTGTGATGGTGGCAACGAGGTGTATTCCACTGCCCAATTGATCCAGATCCACACATTGCCCGAAGTCGTGGTGGATGAAACAGAAGTAGTCTACTGCGATGGTGCGTCAGTTACGATCATGGCCTCAGGCGCCCTGAGTTACAGTTGGTCACCGGCCACAAGCCTGGATACCGATGCCGGAGCAGTGGTTGTAGCTTCCCCCGGCGAAGCTCTGGTGTATACGGTAACCGGTACCGATGCGCATAATTGTCAGGGTACGGCTGCTGTCACGGTAACGCCGATTTCAAGCGTTCGGCCTCAGGCTGCCGCTTTTCCTACGCTGGCTTGTGCCGGTAGTCTACCTGCCACTATTTCGGTATTACCGGCGCAGGCAGGGTATGGGGCGGTAATGGCGTATGAATTGACAGACACTTTAGGCAATGTACTTGTTCCCTGGCAGACCAGTGCGTCCTTTGAAGTGACACCGCCTGAAGAAGGAGATCATCATTATCTGGTGGTGAGTAAGTTGCAGGGTTGTATTGAGGAATCGGATACGGGTAGGGTGACCCTTTACTACGGACTTGCCGCCGATGTGAGCACCATATCGGAAGACTGTTCGGCAACGGATAACCGAATTGTATTGTCTCAGCCCCGTGGAGCAGGTATTGAAGCCGTTACCAGGCAGGACGGTTTCGGCCAGGTGTCTTCAGACCCCGGCCTGATTTTCTATGGCAGTGCGTCTGTTAGCGATGGCAGGGCTATACTGACCCCTTCAGCCACGAGTGTTAAAGGTGCGATGAGCATTGCCGGTACGGGTACCTTATCGCCCGAATCGCTCAGTATTGACTTTGATCTGACGACAGATATGGTGATTAATACCTTTGGCACGGGAGGGGCAGATGGTATTGCCTGGAGTTTTGCTGACGATGCTGTATTTTCTTCTTCTATAACTAATGGCGCCGGCTCGAAGCTCAGGCTGGTATTTGATGCTGCGAACAATGGAACGCAAAATGGTAATGCAAACGGCATATACCTTACTTATGGATATAGCTCAAATACACAAATGGGCCCAAGCTCTGCGGGTGTGTTGGCCTACAGTCCTGATATTTCCTGGAAGAACCAGACGGACAAACCGGTAAGTATTCGTATTTCCGAAGCCAATACGTTCAGCCTTATCTATGACGGTACAATTATCTTTGACGAAATAGCGCTTCCGGAGGCATTTGCGCTTGAAGATAAATCGCAGTGGATACATTTATTCAGCGCTTTTACCGGTGGTGATGCGATGCGTCAGGCCATCGACAACCTGGTCATTACCGAAATCCGAAAGAATTTTGTGTATGGTTTGAGTGCAGGTGGATCGGGTGTATTGCCTGTCGCCTGGCAGGCTGAGGATACTTTTAATGTACAGAG
>JBEBUO010000266.1:0-3058 GCA_040393285.1 Taibaiella helva
GGGATGAGCAGCAACAAAATCTGCCCAGTTAGCCTTTTTATTCCTGGCTGCCTTGCTCAATGGCGGCGCGGAAACAGGGGCACGGCATTCAAAATGATGGCAGAGTGCCGCGGCTACGGCATCGGTGGCATCCAGAAATTGAGGTCCTTCCTCAAATTCCAATTGGCGTTGCAACATTTTCCACACTTGTTCCTTACTGGCATTTCCATTACCCGTAATCACCTGCTTTATTTTTCGCGGCGCATATTCAGTAGTTGCACTCCCATGCGCCATGGCAGCGGCCATGGCTACGCCCTGCGCCCGGCCCAATTTAAGCATACTCTGCACATTTTTTCCAAAAAAAGGAGCTTCCAGCGCCACGGCTTCCGGCCGGTGGATCTGCACCAAGGCACTCACCCTTTCAAAAATATAATGCAGCCTTTCTGAATGCTCTTTGTATTTAGACAAATGCAATACACCCATTTCGACCAGGGATACCTTATTTTTGTCGACGGAAATCAAACCGTAACCCATAATGCGCGTGCCAGGATCTATACCTAATATAATGGACAAAAGCAGGATTTTAATGATCAACGGGCGCTCGCTTTGCGATGGCCTGCTAACCCATAATGATAATTGAACAAAGCTACCAAAAAAATTCTGCTCAACTATATTGCCGGCCCCGTATTGCTGGCATTATTGTTATGGCTGATCTATAGTCAGGTAACCCGAAAGGGCGACTTCAATACCCAGTGGGCCGATTTTGTTTGGCACTGGCGCCACGGCAGTAAGCCGCTGATGCTGCTGGTATTACTGCTGGCACCGGCCAACTGGATGCTGGAAGCCCTTAAATGGAAACTCTTATTAAATAAAATTGAACCCGTACCCTTCAGGCGTGCCTTTGCGTCTACTTTGACCGGTATTGCCTTCTCTATGGTCACCCCAAATAAGATAGGCGACTTTGCCGGCAGGATTCTGTATGTAGCGGACAAGAACAAACTAAGGGCAGTGGTGGCCACCCTGGTAGGCAATCTGTCACATACCATTATTACCTTTATCTTCGGCATCATAGGCCTGGTCTACTTCAATATACAGTATCCGGCCTTATGGCCAAAACTGGCTTTGGTGGGTGCTTGTGCCGGAACACTATTGCTGCTCTTGTTTTACCTCCGCATCAACTTCCTGGCCGAATGGGTGGCCCACAAAAAATGGTACCGGCAACTGGTTGTCGCTATTCGTATCCTGAAACGTTACTCCCGGCAAGACCTGCTGCGCCTGCTCCTGCTGTCTGCCGCACGTTTTAGCGTTTATTGCCTGCAGTTTCTGATACTCGTCAACGTGCTGGGGGCAGGTATCGGCTGGGCAGAAGGCCTGCTGCTTTCGGCGCTCATGTTCTGGATGATTACCGTAATTCCCTCCTTTCTGGTGGCCGATCTTGGTGTCAGGGGCTTCATTGCCGGACTGCTCTTTACCACTACGGGCATCGCCGCCAACAGCATGGCCATACTTGCGGGCAGCTACCTCATTTGGCTGCTCAACCTGGTCGTGCCCGCAGTTATCGGAAGTTTACTAATTTTAACCATTCGTATTTTCCGATAAAAACACCAAGCAAGATGCGCAAAGGAGCCTCTACCCTCATTGTTATTATTCTGGTCGCCGCTGTTGCCGTACTGGCTTACTTTCTGGGCCGAAAGAACGCGGATGTACAAGTAGAACACATCGCGACGAACAATACCATCATTACCCAGATTGCCGAATTGTCATCGCTTGAGGTACAGGGCATCGCCACGATCAAAAGTACGAACCTGCTGCATGACGGCAGCCTTACCGATCAACTCCGTAAACTACTCGTTGAAAATACCACCCATGTCTCGGTGCCCTATATCGCCAAATACGGGGTGAGCCTGGACAAGCAACAAATAAGACTCGAAGAGCAGCATAAAACAGTGGACATCTACCTGCCACGCCCCGGATTGCTGAGCTATGAGCTACGCCTGGACAAGGTGGATGCTTCCGTAAGGAAAGGCTGGCTGTTGCAGGCCAGCGAAGCGCAATTCAGCCAGATCCAAAAGCGCTTATATACGGCCTCCAAAGCACAACTGGCCCAAAACCAGGTGTATCAGAAGCAGTGTGAGGATAAGATTCGCACGCTGATCATGGAATACTACCGCCCCCTGAACTATACCGTACATATTCATTTCGAAACCGGCAATCAACTCATCCATTCAATGGATTAAGCCCAAGAAAATGTCCGCAGGAGGGTGAAACGCCAACTGCGGACATTGATCCAGGACTGACCTGTACTTATTTAGTTATTGATCTCAGCGGGCAATACTATGGGTAGCGCTGGCACGCTCTTCATTTTGGCGTAGCCGCCCAGCACATTCCTCAGGTTATGAAAACCCTGGCGTTTCATCAGCGAGCAGGCAATGACGCTCCGGTACCCGCCGGCACAATGGACATAAAGGTTAGCATCTTCATCTACCTGTGCCATATGCAAGGGATCCGCCAACGCACTAAGTGGAAGGTTGTATGCATCCCGTACATGGCCCCCTTCAAATTCAGCGGGCTTCCGCACATCCAGCACCTGTAATTTTTTATCGAAGGGAAGATCCATAGCCAGTTCTTCGGGTGTGACGTCAATGATCATATCCAATTGCTTTCCGGCCTCCTTCCAGGCCTCAATACCGCCGTTCAGGTAGCCCTTAACCCGGTCCAGTCCTACGCGTGCCAAACGCACTATGGTTTCTTCTTCTTTTCCCTGTTCGGTAACCAATATCATATCCTGATCAAAAGGAAGCAGGCTTCCCGCCCATTCGGCAAAGCGGCCATCCAGGCCAATACTGATAGAACCGGGCACAAAACCCTCGGTAAACACAGTAGCATCACGGGTATCGAGCAACAATGCCCCTTCGCTCACCTTTTCCGCCACAGCAGCAGGGCTCAAAGGCGTAAGCGCTGATGACTTGATTCCCTGAAGGCTTTCATATCCTTTGGCATTCAATTGCGCGTTTATGGGGAAGTAAGCCGGAGGTGTACTCAGTCCCTCGGTAACGGATTGGACAAAAGCCTCCTTGGT
>JBEBUO010000267.1:0-3011 GCA_040393285.1 Taibaiella helva
TACGATGCCTGTCCAACTGCAAAGATAGTATATTGCACACAGGAAAAACAGAAAGCTCAGTATAAACGGGCTCAATCTCTGGCGCGACACATTAGCATCAACCTAATTTTGTTTTCTTGGGAATGGAACTTTAGCTCCCTTGAAATACCGGTAAAATTGGGTAAAGCAAAGCCTTAGGAGGGTAGAAAAGTGGCTTTAAACAGGAATGGAGGCCGTTAAGCCTCCATTTTGTGACCGCGTCAGGATTCAAACCTGAAACCTTCTGATCCGTAGTCAGATGCTCTATTCAGTTGAGCTACGCAGCCTTATTTTTACCCTCCTACAGGATTCAAACCTGAACCCTTTCCGGTAAGTGGAGTGCAAAGGTAAAACTTTTTTTAACTTCGCAAAAATTTTATTCAAGTTTCAATACACGTACATGCAGGTCGAGATATGGTCACTGGGTAAACACAACGAAGACTTTATTGAAACCGGCATGTTGTATTACTTCCGCAAGACAAAACCCTGGAACCCGGTATCCCTGCACTTACTGCAACTACCTAAAAAGCTGCAAACCACGGACATTGCACGTACCCGATTGCTGGAAGAAGAACTGATACTAAGCAAATTACAGGCCCAGCATTACCTTATACTCTTAGATGAGCGGGGCAAAGGTCTTAATTCTATCCAGTGGTCCCAACAGTTTCAGCAATGCATGAATCAGGGTGTTAAAACACTGGTGTTGCTTATTGGCGGAGCTTACGGCGTCACCGATACCATACGCCGGCAAGCCCGGCAATGCTGGTCGCTTTCTTCTCTTGTGTTTCCTCATCAGCTGGTACGACTCCTCGTGGCCGAACAAATCTACCGTGCTTTCAGTATCCTCAACAACAGCCCTTACCACCACGAATAAGTGCTATGGCTGCTGGTTATCCGGTATAAGTTTTTAGTAAATGCTATACCCCATCTTCATCCTGGCGCTTAAAGCACAAAAGCCGCCGGTGACGGCAGCTTTGTACTTATGTTTTCTTTATTTGATTACACCTGAAACACCCCGCTTCTCCACTCCTTTTGGATGGGCGCATGGTTGGCAGCTGCAATACCTTCTGAGATCACCTGGCGGGTTTGTACCGGGTCAATGAGCTCATCCACCCATAATCGGGCAGCCGCATAATACGCTGAAGTCTGCTTGTTATAACGATCAGTAATCTTCTTGAGCAATTCTTTTTCCTTATCCGGGTCAATCACTTCGCCCTTGGCCTTGAGCGAGGCTACCTGGATCTGAAGTAGTGTTTTTGCGGCTTGCTCGCCTCCCATAACGGCTATCTTCGCATTGGGCCAGGCGTAGATAAAGCGAGGATCATAGGCTTTGCCACACATGGCATAGTTGCCGGCACCATAGCTATTGCCTATCACGATGGTGATCTTGGGCACTACAGAATTAGCCACGGCATTAACCAGCTTAGCCCCATCTTTAATAATACCGGAATGCTCGCTGCGGGTACCCACCATAAATCCGGTAACGTCTTGCAGGAAGACCAGTGGAATTTTCTTCTGGTTGCAGTTCTGAATGAAGCGTGCGGCCTTATCGGCGCTATCGTTATAAATCACCCCGCCCAGCTGCATTTCTTTCTTGGCGTTCTTTACAATTGTACGCTGGTTGGCCACAATGCCCACAGCCCAACCCTCAATACGGGCGTAGCCACAAACGATGGTCTTACCGTAATCTGCTTTGAACTGGTCGAAGGCTGAGTCATCTACAATGCGTTCAATCACTTCTACCACATCATAAGGGCGGGAATTGTCTGAAGACACAATACCGTAGATATCTTTGGGATCCTTTTTAGGCATTACCGGCGCCACACGGTCGAAACCCGCATTTTCGGGCGCACCCAATTTGTCGATGATGCGACGCACCTGATCCAGGCATTCCTGCTCGGTGTCAAATTTATAATCGGCAATGCCGCTTATTTCGGTATGTGTGGTGGCACCACCAAGGGTTTGACTATCTACATCCTCGCCAATAGCGGCTTTTACCAGGTAAGGGCCTGCCAGAAAAATGGATCCGTTACCTTCTACCATCAGGGTTTCGTCGCTCATGATAGGCAGATAGGCGCCACCAGCTACGCAGCTACCCATCACAGCAGCTATCTGGGTGATACCCATAGCACTCATCTGTGCATTATTCCTGAAAATGCGGCCAAAATGTTCTTTATCAGGAAAAATCTCATCCTGCATGGGCAAATACACACCCGCACTGTCTACAATGTAAATAACAGGTAAGCGGTTTTCCATGGCAATTTCCTGGAGCCGTAGGTTCTTCTTGCCCGTAATGGGGAACCAGGCACCGGCCTTCACCGTATTATCATTAGCAATGATCACACACTGACGCCCCTGCACATAACCCAGTCCGGCTACGGTACCGCCCGCAGGGCAGCCTCCCTCATCAGCGTACATCTCAAAACCCGCAAAGGCACCGATCTCAATAAAGGTACTGTCCTGGTCTATCAGGTATTTAATACGGTCGCGCGGACTCATTTTATTCCTGGCTTTCGCCTTTTCCATTGCTTTTTTCCCACCGCCTTCTTCAATTTTAGCTAATCTTTGCTTCATTTGGCTGATGGCCAGGCGCATGGCATCATCATTCTTGTTAAACGTCTCGTTCATGAGGTACCGGGTATTGTTTACGTGCCAAAATAAAGCAATTTCTATTTTATTCTTTAAAACTATTTGAACAATAGGACGAAACACCCATCTCTTCCGCTTATACACCGAGCTTGCACCGATCTCTCGCCATGGCTTAGGAGCCATGCTACCTGCTGCTGGCTCAGCAGGAAATGGAATATGTCCGATACGGCCGGGTGATGATGACTTGGCCTGTTTCCAGCACATAGACTGCTACAGCTCGTACAATAGCTATTGTTTATTAATACTTTAGGTGAAATGAGCAAGTTTTTTGAGCGGATTTCCAAAGCGCTTCATATCTTTTTTACCAGATAATGCCAACGGAAATCTGTTAATAAATGTCTTTC